>JACMOE010000405.1 GCA_014378185.1 Gemmatimonadaceae bacterium
CGATGCCGAGGAACACGATCATGAGGTCGCGTGCGGCCACCATGAGCATCATGCCGCTCGACGCGAGCAGGAGCAGCACGTGCGTCTCCGCCGTGGTCGTGCCCGACCGATCGTTGTCGTCGATACCGAGCGCGATCGCGCCGATGGTGCCGAGCAGGATGATGATGTCCGCCATCCACCGGAAGTTGTCCACCGCAATCGGCCCGTCGGTGGCCGCGTTGCGATCGAACATCATGAGCACAACGGCAATCAGCGTGGCGACGCAGAGCCCGATGGACAGCACGCCCACGCTCCGTTGATGCGCGGCGGACTCCCGTCGCCACACGGCCCAGAGCAGCAGCGCCATGGCGCCGCCAATGAGCAGCAGGTCGGGCAGGAGCGCCGCGGTCAGCTGCGACGGAACGGCAAGGTTGAAGGTGCGCATCAGCGTCCCCCGCGCATTGCGGTGCTCGACATGGCGGAGCGGCTTTCAACGATGCGCACGAAGTTTTCGGCGGCGGGCTGCAGGCGGCGCAGCACTGGCGCCGGATAGACGCCCAGCCAGATGATGCCGGCGAGCAGCGGCGCCATGAGCAGGAGCTCGCGGCGGTTCATGTCCGGAATGTGCTCGTTCTCGGGCTTGTCGAGCGGATTGAAGAGGATGCGTTGCACGGCCCAGAGCATGTACGCCGCAGCGATGATGACACTGGTGGCGCCGATGACCGCAAGCACGGGATACGTGCGATAGGCGCCGAGCAGCACGAGGAATTCGCCGACAAAGCCGTTCGTACCGGGCACGCCGATGGAGCTGAGCGAGACGAACACCAGGATGGCGGAGAACAGCGGCACGACGCGGGCAATGCCGCCGTAGGCCGAGATGAGCCGAGTGTGGCGCCGCTCGTAGATCATGCCGATGAGGAAGAAGAGCGCGCCGGTGGACAGGCCGTGATTGATCATGACCATCAGGGCGCCTTGCACGCTCTGCACGGTGAGCGCGAAGATGCCCAGCATCACGAAGCCAAGATGGCTGACGGAGCTGTAGGCCACGAGCTTCTTGAAATCCGGCTGCACGAGCGAGACCAGTGCCCCGTACACGATGCCGATGACGGCGAGCGTGAGCACGAGGCCACGGATGGTGGGATTCATCGCCGCCGCGGGAAAGAGCGGAACCGCGAGTCGGAGGAAGCCAAAGGTGCCCAACTTGAGCATGATGGCCGCCAACACCACGGATCCAGCCGTTGGCGCCTCCACGTGTGCGTCGGGCAACCAGGTGTGGAAGGGAAACATCGGGACCTTCACCGCGAACGCAAGGAAGAAGGCACCGAACAACCACATCCCCGCCTGGGGTGTGAGCTGCACCTGCGCCATGATCGCGTCGTACGAGAAGTTGGGAATCATCTCCACCGCCCCGTTCAGCATCACGGGCGCGCCGTTCACGAGGTGCGGCTGCCTGGCGGCCAACCCGAGGTAGATGATGCCGACGAGCATCAGCAGGGAGCCGAGCATCGTGTAGATGAAGAACTTGAGGCTCGCGTAGATACGGCGCTGTCCGCCCCAGATTCCCACGATGAAGTACATGGGAATGAGCATCACTTCCCACATCGCGTAGAACAGGAACAGGTCGAGCGCCATGAACACGCCAAGCATGCCCGTGGTCAGTACGAGCAGGAGCGCGTAGTAGGACGACGCCTTCTGCCGGATCGACGTCCAGCTGCCGACGGACGCGAGCAGCATGATGAAGGTGGTGAGCAGCACCATCATCATCGCGATGCCATCGAGCCCCAGCGTGAAGCGCACACCCCACGATGGAATCCACCGGAGGTCGAACACCTGCTGCCATCCGCTGACGGCGGGATCGAAGGCCCACCAGAGGCCGATCGACAACACGAACTCGAGTGCGAACGCCGCGGTTGCGAGCGCGCGCGGCCGATTGGCCGCGCCCGTGAGCACCTCATCCTCCCCTTCAGCCGCACGGCCACCCGCCATCACAGCCAGAGCAGCCAGGAGCGGAATGAGGAGCAGCGCCGGAAGGATCCAGCGGTCGTAGCCGACAGAAAGCAGAAACTCGCGCATCTCGGCCTATCTGAAAGTGAAGGCGCCGAGCACGAACAGCACTCCGACGACAAGGACCCACGCGTAGGTGCCGACGAGCCCGGACTGCAACTGCGATCCCATCCACCCGATGGCACGCGGCAGCAAGCCGCCCATCGGCACGGTCGTGCCTGGCGCGCTGTCGTCATCCTTGCTCTGGATGAACAGCCGCGTGATGCCATCGATGATGCCCACGTCGAGGCCGCGCCACAGCAGGCCGCGGGACGTGGCGAGCACCGGCTCGACGATCACGGCGTCGTACGCCTCGTCCACGAAATACTTGTTGGCCAGCACCCGCTCGAAGCCATGCTCGGCCGGCGCATCCTTCTTGGGCACGAGCGACGCGGGCTTGAGACGGGCGAACGCGAGCGCTATGCCCGCGGCGGCAATAGCGACCGCGATGCCGACGAGCAGCCACTCCGTGCTGGCCGGTGTCTCGACCGCCACCCCGTTCGTGATACGCAGTGTGCTCTCCCCCACCACAGGATCGAGCCACCGGTCCAGTGCGCCAATGGGGCCGAGGGGCAGCAGCGCCGGCAAGTTGAACCACCCGCCGAAGGCGCTGAGCGCGCCCAGGACGACGAGGGGACCGGTCATGCTCCACGGTGCCTCGCGGAGGTGCTCACGCTCCTTCTCCCCGGAGCGGTTGGGCCCATGGAAGGTGTAGAGCATCATGCGCGTCATGTACACCGCCGTCATGAAGGCGGCGGCGAGCCCCAGTACGTAGGACAGCATCAGGATCGCGCCGCCCGGAATGCCAAGCAGCGTGGCACTGTCGAGCGTGGAACCCTCGTGATGCGAGTGCACGGCGCCGAGAATGGCGTCCTTGGAGAAGAAACCGGCGAAGGGAGGAATGCCGCTGATCGCGAGCGTGGCGATCCACATCAGCACCCACGTGATGGGCAGGAACGCCTTCAGCCCGCCCATGTTGCGCATGTCCTGCGCGTCGTCATGGTTGCCCGTGTGATGGTAGGCCGCGTGCATGGCATAGATCACCGAGCCGGAGCCCAGGAACAGCAGCGCCTTGAAGAAGGCATGCGTCATCAGGTGGAACACGCCGGCGGCATAGGCGCCGGTCCCCACGCCCATGAACATGTAGCCGAGCTGGGAGACCGTTGAGTAGGCCAGCACCTTCTTGATGTCCCACTGCTTGAGGCCGATGGATGCCGCGAAGATCGCCGTGACGGCGCCGACGAGCACCACGACCAGCCCGGCGGTGGGCGCCATGGCAAACAGCACGTTGCTGCGCGCGATGAGATACACGCCGGCCGCCACCATCGTGGCCGCATGGATCAGCGCCGACACCGGCGTCGGGCCTGCCATCGCATCCGGCAGCCACACATAGAGCGGGATCTGCGCGCTCTTGCCCGCGCAGCCGAGGAAGAGGAAGAGGCAGATGGTGGTCACGACCACACCGGCAAACGGCAGCGAGGCGGCCGCCGCATTCACACCGATGAAATCGAGCTTGCCCACGTTCGCGAACAGCATGAACATCGCGATGAGGAATCCGAAGTCGCCGATGCGGTTGACGATGAACGCCTTCTTGCCGGCATCGGCATTGGCCTTCTCGCTGAACCAGAATCCAATGAGCAGGTAGGAGCAGAGACCCACGCCCTCCCAGCCCACGAACATCAGCGGGTAGCTGGCGCCAAGCACCAGCACCAGCATGAAGAAGACGAACAGGTTGAGGTAGGCGAAGTAGCGCGGATACCCCGGATCGTCGACCATGTAGCCGACGCTGAAGATGTGAATCAGCGTCCCGACCCCGGTGATGATCATCACCATCAGGATGGAGAGCTGATCGAGCTGGAAGGCCGCGTCGATCTGGAGGTCGCCCACCGGCATCCAGCTGAAGTACCGCTGGACGAACGGCTCGTGCGCGCCAGCGGCACGCATCGCCAGGAAGATGGCGGTGGCCAGCAGGAACGAAAGCACCAGCATGCCCGGGCCGATGAGGCTGGTGAGCGCTGCGTACCGGTGACGGGCCACCGGATGATGATCGTCGCCGTGGACTCCGCCCCCGTTCGCGTCGTGCGCGCCGGGTGCACGGGCGTCCGCGTGACTCGCGCCGGGATCGACCGGTCCAAGACGCACCGCCGCCACGAGCGACAGGAGCCCGTTCAGCACGAAGCCAAGCAATGGCAGCAACGGCAGGAGCCACACATAGCTCGCGACCGTTCCGCTCAGGGGGTGTGCCCCCGCCTCCTGGAGCAGCATCATCCCTTGAGGAGATTGATGTTCGACAGATTGACCGTCTGGCGATGGCGGAACAGGGCGATGATGATCGCCAGCCCCACGGCGGCCTCCGCCGCCGCCACCGTCATCACGAAGAACACGAAGATCTGACCGGCGACACCGTACACCTGTGCAAACGCGATGAAGGTGAGGTTCACGGCATTGAGCATGAGCTCGACGCACATGAAGATGATGATTGCATTGCGCCGCGTGAGCACCCCCACCACGCCGATGGTGAACAACACCGCACTGAAGAACAGCGACTCAGCGAGCATGCGCACGCTCCTTCCGCTTGCCGAGCACCACGGCGCCCACCACGGCCGCCAGGAGCAGCACACTCGTGACTTCGAATGCCAGCAGGTACTCGTGGAAGAGAGGCCCCGCGAGCGGCGCGATGGCGCCATCACGCGTCACCTGATTGGCGATGGTGTTCTCGGGAAGCAGGAACGCCTCGGGCAACTTCGCCCGCGTCACCGCGAAGATCTGCGCCAGGAGCGCCAGGCTGGCCCCGCCGCCGGCGAGCTTCCACCACAAGCCACGTGCATCCGCCAGCTCCGATGCATGCCCGAGATTCAGCAGCATGATCACGAAGAGGAACACCACCATGATCGCACCGGCGTACACCAGCACCTGCATCGTCCCGATGAACTGCGCATCCAGCATGACGTACATCGCGGCCAGGCTGAACATCACGCTGACCAGCCACATCGCCGCCGCAACGGGACTCCGGCGGGTCACGAAGGCGAGAGCCGACACGATCGCGACGAGCCCGAACAGGTAGAAATTGAAGACGTAGAAGAGCGGGAGTTCGTTGTGCGTCATCACTCCCCCTTGGGATCGGCTGGATCCCACATCTCGCAGACAGGATGCGTCTGCGCCATCAGGCGCTCGAGGTCGTACACGAAGCCCTCGCGGCTGTACTCCGCATTCTCGTAGTGCCGGCCCAAGTGAATGGCCTCCTCCGGGCAGACTTCCTGGCAATACCCGCAGAAGATGCACCGGAATTCGTCGATCTCGAACACGAGCGGATAGCGATTGCCCTGCTCGTCCTCGCCGGTGACGAGTTTGATGCAGTTGGCGGGACAGACCGACGGGCAGAGTCCACATCCGACACACTTGGCCTTGCCGTCTTCTGTCGTGTGCATGCGATGCGTGCCACGCCACCGCTTGGAGATGCTCTCCTTCTCCTCGGGATACTGCGTGGTCACCTTCTCCTCGAAGACGTGCCGCAACGTGCGCTTCATTCCACCCAGGGTCGCGCGCACGTAGCTCACTTCATCGATTGGTCGGGATACGACCTTGACGCCGATAGCCATCAGTCTCCGGACTCGGGGACACGGGGAGCACGATGCGGCGCGCTGACTGCGCGCAGCTTGTCGAGATCACGGGTATTCAGCCGCGAGAACGCCGGGCTGATGAGTCGCCCGCGGTCCACGATGTTGAACAGGATCACCACGGCCGCCAGGTTCAGCAGGATCAATCCCGTATGAAACGGCACCGAGCCGCGCGCAAAGCCGAGGGCGTCCAGGGTCACAACGGTGCCGGACACCGCCACGATGTAGCCCAGCGCCAGCGGCAGCAGGAACTTCCAGCCGAGCGACATGAGCTGATCGTACCGGAAGCGCGGCAGCGTCCAGCGAATCCACATGAAGAAGAACACGAAGAACAGCGTCTTGGTCGTGAACGCGCCGAGCGTGAGCAGGGTCTTCAGGCCGGTATGTGGCGCGACATTGTCCCACAGCGTGAACGGAATGTCCCAACCGCCGAAGAACAGCGTCGCCATCAACGCGCTCGCCGTGAGCATGTTGCAGTACTCGGCGATGAAGAACAGCGAGAACTTCATCGCGCTGTATTCCGTGTGGTACCCCGTGATGAGTTCCGACTCCGCCTCTGGCAGGTCGAACGGCAGCCGGTTGGTCTCCGCGAACGCCGCGATGAGGAAGATGAAGAACGCCACCGTGAGGTTCAGCACGTTCCAGGTCTCGAACGCCTGCTGGTTCACGATCTTCGACATGGACACGTTGCCCGCCAGCAGCAACACGGGAATGGTGCTCATGCCCATCGCAATCTCGTACGACACCATCTGCGCGCTGGAGCGGATGCTGCCCAGCAGCGCATACTTGTTGTTCGACGCCCACCCGGCGATGACGATGCCGTAGATGCCGACCGACGAGAGCGCGAGGATGAAAAGAAAGCCCACCGGCATGGGCGCCAGCACCATCTCGATGATGCCCCACCGCGAACCCCACGGCGCCGCAAAGGGAATGACCGCCCAGGTCACCAGCGCCGGGATGAACGACAGCATCGGAGCCAGGATGAAGAGCGGCAGGTTCGCCGCGTCCGGGTACGTCTCTTCCTTCACGAAATTCTTGACGCCATCGGCGATGGGCTGCAGCCACCCCTTGCCCACGCGATTGGGGCCATGCCGATCCTGCATCCACGCCGAGATCTTGCGCTCGGCCAGCGTGAACAGGGCGGCGCCCAGCATGTAGAGTGTGAAGACGATGATCATCTTGACGATCGTCGCGACCAGCCAGACGCCGAAACCCGGCTCCGTGGTGGGTCCGGCGATCTCGAGCAACGCGGGCATCGGGATCACGCGCTCGCCTCCGTCATGGCACCAGCCGTTGGCGCACCCTTGAGGGCGAGCGTGTCGTATGACATGCCGGCAAATTCCGTGTGCGCCGCCGCCAGTGCATCGAACGTCTGGGACGCGGTCCAGTACCCTGCCCCATCGCCCACGGACGCCAGCAGGTCGCCGATGGCGAAGAAGCTCGGACGAGCGAGACCAGGTGCGGCCTTGGCCTGGAAGAACCGCTGCACGCGGCCACGCAGGTTGGTGAACGTGCCATCCTCCTCGACGCAATTGGCGATGGGCAAAACCACGTTCGCACCGTGACGCGCCCACCCGGGCAGGGTGGTGCCCACGACGATCACCGCACCCGCCCTGGCTGCGTCGGTGGCATCGACGCCGTCCAGTTCCTCGTCGGCGACAATCAGCACGTCGCCGGCCATCATGCCCGACAGCGGCGCGTCGGACCGAGTGAACCCCGCCAGCTCGGCGCCCCGCACGTTTGCCGCACGGTCCGCGCGCAGAGCAAGATCCTTTACGCCCGGCAGCGGCGCTTCCTGACCCTGGTTCACACGGAATGCACCGGCGCCGCCGGTCTTCGCCACCAGCTTGCCGAGCAGGAACAGCGCTTCATTGGAGAGGTTGGGCGACGCCAGTACAAATGCCCGCTTGCCGCCAAGGAGAGCGGCGGCCGCACGCAGCGCGACCTCCCAGTCCGCCCTGGCCAGCACACCGTTCTGCCGCACCATCGGCGTATCGACGCGATCGGCGCGATTCATCCAGCGATAGTTCAGGCGACCATGATCGCACATGAAGAATTCGTTCACGTCCGCATTGGGGCGTGGACGCAGGCGCATGACCTGGTTGTCACGCGTCTCGACGATCATGTTGCAGCCCTGCGAGCAGTTCGGGCACACCGACGCCGCACGGTCGAGCTCCCACGCGCGCGCCTTGTTGAGCGAATCCTTGGAAAGCAGCGCTCCCACCGGGCACAGGTCGATGACGTTGCCCGCCCACGCATGGGTCAGGTCTTCGCCCTCGAACTTGCCGATGAGGGCGCGATCACCCCGCTCCACCACGGCCAGCACCGGATCGTGCGCGATATCGTCCATGAACCGGACGCACCGCGTGCAGAGGATGCAGCGGTTGGCGACGTACATCACATCGCCTCCGAAATCCTCCACCGGGTTGAAGCGCTTGGGGTCGCGGTAGCGGCCCTCGGCACGCCCTTCCTGGTAGGTGTAGTCCTGGAGCTCGCACTCGCCGGCCTGGTCACAGATCGGGCAGTCGAGCGGGTGGTTGATGAGCAGCATCTCGAGCACGCCCTTGCGCGCTTCCAGCGCCTTCGGAGAATGCACGTGCACCACCTGCCCTTCCACCACCGCGGTGGCGCACGAGGGCGCGAGCTTGGGCGCCTTCTCCACTTCCACCAGGCACATGCGGCACACGCCCGCCACCGGAAGTCCCGGGTGGTAGCAATAGTGCGGCACGAGCACACCGGCCAGCTTCGCGGCCTCGAGAATCGAAGTGCCGTCAGGCACGGATACGCCGCGCCCCTCGATCGTCAGGTTCACCATCTTCACGTCCGCCATCAGGCCACCTGCGCGGGCACCATGTGGACCTTCTTGCGCTTGATCAGCGCCTCGAAATCAGGCCGGAACTTCTGAATGCCGGACACGACGGGTGTCGCACACGAGTCGCTGAGCACGCAAATGGTCTTGCCCGTCATGTTGTCCGCAATCTCCAACAGGGTATCCAGGTCCTCGTGCGTCCCGTCGCCGGCCACGATGCGCTCGAGAATCTTGGTCGTCCACGCGGTGCCTTCGCGGCACTGCGTGCACTGGGCGCAGCTCTCGTGGGCGAAGAACCGAGCAGCGCGCGCGATCTGCTTCACGAGATTCTGCGCATCGTCGATGATGATGACGCCTCCCGACCCGAGCATCGTACCGTTGGCCACGAACCCTTCGTAGTCCATCGGCGAATTCTCGGCTTCCTCGCGCGTCTGGATGGGCACGGAGATGCCCCCGGGAATGATCGCCTTGAACTGGCGACCCGGCAGCGGCCCGCCGCAGAGATCGTAGAGGAAATCCTTGAACGGGAAGCCGAGCGCCACTTCGTAGTTGCCCGGCTTCGCGATGTTGCCGCACACGGAGAAGAGCTTGGTGCCCGTACTCTTGGGATTGTCGGCGCGGCCAAACGTCTTGTACCAATCCGCGCCATTGTTGAGGATGTGCGGCACTGCGGCAAGCGTCTCGACGTTGTTGATCGTCGTCGGCATCCCGAACAGCCCGGACACCGCCGGAAAGGGCGGCTTGATGCGCGGGTTCCCGCGCCGCCCTTCCAGCGAGTTCATCATCGCTGTTTCCTCGCCGCAGATGTACGCGCCCGCGCCCTTGTGCACGTACACGTGCACCGTCTTGCCGGTACCCATCGCGTTCGTGCCCAGGATGCCTGCCGCATACGCCTCCTTGCAGGCGGCGTTCATCTTTTCCATGGCTTCGGTATACTCGCCGCGAATGTAGACGTACGCCACCGTTGCGCCGATGGCATACGCGCCGATTGCGCAGCCCTCCACCAGGGCGTGCGGCGTCCAGCGCATGATCTCGCGATCCTTGAACGTGCCCGGTTCCGACTCGTCGGCGTTGCAGGCGAGATAGTGCTGCTTGCCATCGCCGGGCTTCATGAAGCTCCACTTGAGGCCCGTGGGGAAGCCGGCGCCACCGCGACCACGCAGCCCGGAATCCTTCACGATCTGCACGATCTCGGCAGGCTCCATCCGGAGCGCCTTCTCCAGCGCGACATAGCCGCCGCGCTTGCGCCAGCCGTCGAGGCCGATGGCCTCCTGCTCGCCGAAGTGCTTCGAGAGGACGAGCGACTCGCGCTCGTGTGGCGTGTGGGGAAAGCCCATGTCAGCCCAGTGAAGCGAGGAGCGCAGGCACCGATTCCACGGTGACCGACTCGATGAACTGCTCGTTGACCATCAGCGGCGTGTTGAATCCGCACGCACCGAGGCACTCCACCTCGATCACGGCGTACTTGCCATCGGGCGACGTGACGCCAAGCTCCTCGCACCCCGTCTGCTTCAGCAACGCGTTCACGACATCCTCGGCGCCGCAGACGTTGCAGGGCGACGTGGTGCAGACCTGGATGAAGTGCGTCGCCACCGGGTGCTGGTGATACATGGTGTAGAAGGACACCACACCCTTCACGTATGCCGGCGTCAGCTCGAGGATCGCGGCCACCTCGGCCATACCCTCCGCAGGAACCCAGCCCCGCTCGTGCTGCACGATCCACAGCGCCGGCAGAAGCGCGGCCATCTTGGTGGGATACCGCGTGAGCAGCTCGTCGAGCTCCGCCTTGCGGGCGCCCGTGAACACTGGCGTGTACGTCGCATGCAGGTCGTGCGAGGCATCGCCCGGCGAGCGCATCTCGCCCATTTCGTTGTTGTTTGTCATCCTGAGCAAGCGAAGCGAGTCGAAGGATCTGCACGTGTCATCGGTCGATCTCCCCCATCACGATGTCAATGGACGCGTTGATGGCGATCACGTCCGACAGCAGGTGCCCCTCGACCATCTTCGGGATGGCCGCGAGGTTGACGAAGGATGGCGGACGAATGCGCCAGCGCACCGGCTTCGAGGTGCCATCGGACACCATGTAGTAGCCCTTCTCGCCCTTGGGACTCTCGACGGCCACGTAGGCTTCGCCGATGGGCGGCCGCGGACCTTCCATCACCTGCTTGAAGTGATGGATCATGCTCTCCATGTCGCTTGTCGCCTTGCTCTTCGGCGGCAGGATGACGCGATGGTCGTCCACGTTCACCGGGCCGTCCGGCAGCCGCCTGGGCGCCTGCTCCAGGATACGGATGGGCTGGCGCAGCTCTTCCATGCGCACCAGGAAGCGATCGTACACGTCGCCCGCCTGCCCGACGGCGATGTCGAAGTCGTAGGTCTCGTAGTCGAGATATGGAAAGTCCTTGCGGACGTCGTACGCCACGCCCGACGCACGGAGCATCGGGCCGGAGAGGCCGTAATTCACTGCCTCGTCGGCCGACATCGCGCCCAGCCCGATCGTGCGTCCCACCCAGATCGCGTTCTTGGTGAGCATCGCATCGCATTCCGCGAGCACCTTGGGAAACGTGCGGCAGAAGTTGTCGAGATCCTCGGTGAACCCGTCCGGAATGTCCGCCCCCATGCCGCCCACGCGCGTGAGCGTGGTGGTGAGGCGCGCCCCAATCCAGCTCTCGAGCATGGAATACACGCGCTCGCGCTGCTGAAAGATCCACAGGAACGGCGTAAAGGCGCCGATGTCGATGCAGAAGGTCCCGAGCCACACGCAGTGCGAGATGATGCGCGACAGCTCGCTCGCAATGACACGGAGCACCTTGCAGCGTTCCGTGATCTCGATGCCGAACAACCGCTCCGCGCCCAGCGCGAACGCGACGTTGTTGCCTGGCGAGTTGAGGTAATCCTCGCGATCCGTCCACGGGATGATCTGGTTGTACTGCCGGTACTCGCCGATCTTCTCGAAGCCGCAGTGCAGGTAGCCGATGTGCGGTATGCAGCGCACCACCGTCTCGCCATCCAGCTCGAGCACTAGGCGCAACACGCCATGCGTAGCCGGATGCTGCGGTCCGATGTTGATGAGCATGTGGTCGCCCTCGAGCTCGGGCTCGGCGGCCGGCGGCGCGGTCATCGGGACGATGTTGCCCGCTTCATCCGTCACGAGCGGCACGCGCTGGGGCCGTCCGCGACTATCCATGCCCGTGGTGGAGAGCTGGACGTCGACGGTCCGTTTCGTGGTCGCCATCGCTACTCTCCCACCCGCTCGCCCGTGCTGAGACGCTGTTGCATCTCGGCCGGCAAATCCTCGAACGCTTCGGCAATCGAAAGCTCTTCCATGCTGTACTTGGCTTCTGGGTTCTGCGCGAGCGCCTGGCGGAGCTGTTCCGAGCGGCTGAAGCGGCCACGCAGCGGAAAGTCCTTCCGCAGCGGAAACCCTTCCTTGTACTGCTCCCACATCAGGATGCGGCGCAGGTCCGGATGACCCTCGAAGCGAATGCCGAACATGTCATAGCACTCACGCTCCAGCCAGTCGACGCCCTTGTGGATGTCCCAGATGCTCGGCACCACGAGCGCTTCGCCCCTGGGAATCAGCGCCTTGAGCCGAAGGAAGCGTCGAAACGGAAGGGAGCGCAGGTGCCACACGACCTCGATGGCCCGCTCCATGTCGCGAAACTCGACCGCCGTGACGTCCGAGCAGTAGTCGTAGCGCTGCGATGGGTCGTCGCGCAGCCATCGCACGATCGCGTTGACCTGCGCGCGCTCCACGATGACCGTGGTCCCACCCCACACGACGCCCACACGATGCACTGCTGCCGCGAACTGTGCGCGGAGGGCTGCCGCCGCCGGATTCTCGGGACCGCCGTGATGTGGCACATTCCTGGGCGTCACCGGAATCATCGCACCAGCGCCTTCTGCGTGGCCGGCCACGACGGGGAGGAACGGCGTGCTCACAACCCGGACCGCGTCTGGTGGACCGAGTTGCCGAACGGCTCGGAGAGTTCGTCGATGAGTCGCGGTGGAATGTAGAGCTGGCTCGTGGGGTCCGGCTCCATCTCGTTCCGCAGCGACTTGTCAGCCATTCGCTCGGCCATGATCTTCTTCTGGAGCATCATGATGCCGTAGATGAGGGCCTCGGGACGCGGCGGGCAGCCCGGCACGTAGACGTCCACGGGGATGATGGTGTCGATGCCCTGCACCACGGCGTAGTTGTCGAACATGCCGCCTGACGAGGCGCAGGCGCCCATGGAAATGCACCACTTGGGCTGCGGCATCTGCTGCCAGATGCGGCGGATCACGGGGGCCAGCTTGAAGGGCACCCTCCCGGCGCAGATGAGCACATCAGCCTGTCGCGGGGAGAAGCTCATGCGCTCCATGCCGAACCGCGCGAGGTCGAACTTGCTTGCCGCGGAAGCCATGAACTCGATAGCGCAGCACGCCGTGCCGAAGGGCATGGGCCACAGCGAGTTGGCGCGGCCCCAATTGACGAGAAAGTCGAGTCGCGTGGTGACCCAGCTCTCCTGACTCTGGGGATCGATACTGACGACATTGGCGTCCGGCCGCGGGCTCAATCCCATTGCAAGGCTCCCTTCTTCCACACGTAGACGTATCCGACGAGGAGGATGGCGATGAACACGAGCATCTCCCAGAAGCCGAACAGCGAAAGCTGTCCCGCCGGGCAGGCGCCCGCCACGAGGTCCACGCCGCAGGAGAGCTGCCGAAAATGGGCGCCCCACGGGATCATGAACACCGTCTCGATGTCGAAAATGATGAACAGCACCGCAACCATGTAGAACTTCACCGAGAAACGCTCGCGTGCGTCTCCGAGCACCGGCATGCCGGACTCGTACGGTGTCTGCTTCACCTCGGTGGGGCGAGGGCGCAGGGTCAGGTGCGATATGACAATGATCAGGGCCGCGTTCATAACGACGAAGCCCAGCAACAGCAACACCGGCAAGTACGTCCGTTCCATGCAGTCTCCGCACTCGTGAAATCTTTCACTAAGTCGCAGCGCATGAAGTTACCCGGTGCTGCGAAGCAGTGTCAACGGCGCACCCGCACGAATTTCCGCCTGCGCAATGCCCGTGCGCGCTGGACCCGCTTCGCATGGCGTCGCCTGATGCCGCCGGGTAGCTTTCGCCGCCGATTTGGATGAACGCCTTCCGCTGTACACTCCACGCCTCACGCTAGAGATCGCATGAGCATCATGTCCGACCGCTGGATCACGCGCATGGCCACCGAGCACGGGATGATCGAGCCCTTCGAGAGACGCCAGGTCCGCGATGGGGTCATCTCCTATGGCGTGAGCTCGTACGGCTACGACATGCGCGTGGCACGGGAGTTCAGGATCTTCACCAACGTGATGAATTCGATTGTCGATCCCAAGGCCTTCGACAGCAACTGCTTCGTGGAGGTGGAGACCGACGTCTGCATCGTGCCGGCGAACAGCTTCGCGCTGGCCCGTTCCGTGGAGTACTTCCGCATTCCGCGCAACATCCTCACGGTCACGGTGGGCAAGTCCACCTACGCGCGCTGCGGCATCATCACGAACGTCACTCCGTTCGAGCCGGAGTGGGAGGGATATGTGACCCTCGAGATCTCCAACACCACGCCATTACCGGCGAAGATCTACGCGAATGAAGGCATCGCGCAGGTCCTGTTCTTCGAAGGCAACGAGCCACCCGAGGTGTCATACAAGGACAAGAAGGGCAAATATCAGGGCCAGCACGGAGTGACGCTGCCGCGTTTGTGACCGAGCGCGCGGCGGCCCACGTCGCCGCGTGAGGCCGTTAGCCGTGCCCTCCGCCGGACTTCTCCTCCACGGCCGTGGCCGTGCCGTACATGAAGTCGCGGTTCATGCGCGATATGAAGTCGATGCTGATCCCCTTCGGACAGGCTTCCTGGCACTCGCCGAACAGGGTGCACCCGCCAAAGCTTTCCAGGTCCATCTGCGCCACCATCTTGAGCGCTCGGCGATAGCGCTCCGGCTGGCCCTGCGGCAGCAGGCCGAGGTGCGACATCTTGGCGCTGGTGAACAGGGAGGCCGACGCGTTGGGGCACGCCGCCACGCACGCGCCGCAGCCGATGCACGCTGCGGCATCCATCGCGTAGTCGGCATCGGTCTTGGGCACGGGGATCAGGTTGCCGTCCTGCGCGCCGCCGGTAGCCACGCTCACGTAGCCGCCCGCCTGGATGATCCGGTCGAACGCACCGCGGTCCACCACGAGGTCCTTGATGACCGGGAACGCCGTCGCGCGCCACGGCTCGACGACGATGGAGTCGCCGTCGGTGAAGCTGCGCATGTGCAGTTGGCAGGTGGCGGTGCCCTTCATGGGGCCGTGCGCCACGCCGTTGATCATCACCCCGCATGAGCCACAGATCCCTTCGCGGCAATCGTGATCGAAGGCGATGGGCACGTCGCCCTGCCCGATGAGGCGCTCGTTCACCACGTCGAGCATCTCGAGAAAGGACATCTCGGGACTGACGTCGGTGGCCTGGTATTCCACGAGGCTGCCCGGCGCATCAGGACCCGCCTGACGCCAGACCTTCAGCCCGATGGTCATGTTTCCGGATACGTCGGTCACTTGTAGCTCCGCTGCGACAGCTTGATGTTCTCGAACACCAACGGCTCCTTGTTGAGGACGGGCGGTTTCCCTTCCCCCGCATATTCCCACGCGGCGACGTAGGCGAACTCCGCATCGTTGCGGAGTGCCTCGCCATCGGCGGTCTGGTACTCCGTGCGAAAGTGTCCGCCGCACGACTCCTCGCGGTGCAGCGCGTCCCGGCACATCAATTCGCCCAGCTCCAGGAAATCCGCCACGCGGCCCGCGTGCTCCAGCGTCTGGTTGAGCTCTGCTCCGCTACCAGGCACCATGACGTCGCGCCAGAACTCGGCACGCAGCGCCGGAATCAACTCGAGCGCCTTGGCCAGACCCGCGGCGTCGCGTGCCATGCCGCAGTACTCCCACATGATCTTGCCGAGCTCGCGGTGGAACGAGGCCACCGTGCGCTTGCCCTTCACCGCCAGCAGCCTGTCGGTCCGCGCCTTGACGTCGGCGACGGCGGCCTTCACCTCCGGTGCATCGGCCGCGACGGGCTCCAGCTTGCTCGACGCCAGGTAGTCACTGATGGTGTACGGCAGCACGAAATACCCGTCAGCGAGCCCCTGCATGAGCGCGCTCGCACCCAGCCGATTGGCACCGTGGTCGGAGAAATTCGCCTCGCCGGCCACGTGCAGGCCAGGAATGCTGCTCATGAGGTTGTAGTCCACCCACAGGCCGCCCATGGTGTAGTGCACCGCCGGATAGATGCGCATGGGCACCTGATACGGGTTCTCCGCCGTGATGCGCTCGTACATCTCGAACAGGTTGCCGTAGCGCTCGCGAATCTTGTCTTCGCCCAGGCGCTGGATGGCGTCGGCGAAGTCGAGGTACACGCCGCGGCCGCCGGGTCCCACGCCACGCCCGTCGTCGCAGGCCTCCTTGGACGCGCGCGACGCGATGTCGCGGGGCGACAGGTTGCCGAAGCTCGGGTACTTCCGTTCGAGGTAGTAATCG
>JACMOE010000406.1 GCA_014378185.1 Gemmatimonadaceae bacterium
GCGGGCAGCAACGATGCGTGAATGTTGAGCGTGCCGAGCCGCGGGAGATCGATCACGGCCCTGGGCAGGATGTGTCCGTACGCCACCACGACACTGACGTCTGGCGCGAGCGCAGCCATTGCCGCCATGAACTCGTCGCCGCGCGGCTTTTCGGGCTGGAGCACCGGAATACCCTCGGCAATCGCCACCAGCTTCACGGGCGACGCCTGCACGGTGGAGCGCGATCGGCCCACCGACTTGTCCGGCTGTGTCACCACGCCCACGACATCGAATCCTTCGCCGATGAGGGCGCGCAACGGCGCGGTCGCGAACTCCGGCGTGCCCCAGAACAGGACCCGCATCTAGAGCTCCTCGTCGGGGTGCTCGTGCTCGTTGCGGTCTTCAGGCGTCTCCAGCGCAACGCGCCGGATGTAGCCGGGGTAGTCGTCCGCCGCCAACCGCCACTTCGCCAGCGCGGCCGTTCGCTTGAGCACGCTCAGGTAGTCCAGGAACAACTTGCCATCGAGATGGTCGATCTCGTGCTGGAGGCACCGCGCAAGCAACTCGCCCGCCTCGCGCTCGAAAACCTTGCCGTGGCGGTCGAGCGCGCGGATGGTGACGGTCTTCGGGCGCTCCACGTCAGCGTAGATGTCCGGAATGGAGAGGCAGCCTTCTTCGCCCTTCGCCCGGCCCGACGACGAGTGAACGATCTCGGGATTGATGATGACGAAGGGGTCGTTGTCGAGATCGAGTACGGCGAGCCGCTCGGTGCGGCCCACCTGCGGCGCGGCGAGCCCGATGCCGCGCGCATGGTACATCGTATCGAACATGTCATCGATCACGCGCTGCACATCGTCCGAAATCGTCGTCACCGGCGTCGTCGCCTGCCGGAGGATGGGATCGCCCAGCACGCGGATGTCGAGGATGCTCACGGCGCTGCGATCAGCTCGCTGGACGCGTCTCGCCCGCGACGACGCGTTCTGCCGGCGCCGAGCTGATACCGATGATGCGCACGATGCGCCCGCGCTCCACGATGAGCCGCGACTCCGCCGACTTGATGGTGACCTGGTCTTCCATGCCCTTGGAGGCATCGCTGCTGCCTGCCTCCTTCACATGCACCACTTCGCCGACAATCCCGCCCGCCGTAACGATCTGGTCGCCGCGCTTGATGCTGCGCAGCGCCACCTCGTGCTTCCGCTTCTGGGCCTGCTGCGGCCGGATGAGCAGGAAGTAGAAGATGCCGAAGATGGCGGCGAGCTGGACGAGGAAGGGTGTGAGGCTCCCGGCGGCACCACCAAATTGCAGTGCGAGCAGTGCGGGAAGCAGGCCGAGGTGCGTCATGCGGGAGTAGTGGCGGTACGGGTGTGATAACGCTGGAGCCAGGCCGCGCTCCAGGAATCGAAGGTGCCGGCGAGCAGCGCGTTGCGCGCTTCCCGCATCAGCAACACGAGGAAATGTACATTGTGCAGCGACAGGAGGCGCAGGCCAAGGATCTCGTCAGACAGGAAGAGGTGCCGGATGTACGCCCGCGTGAATCGCGTGCAAGCCGCGCAGTCGCACTCCGGGTCCAGCGGCCGGCGATCGGTCCGGAATTCGGCGCGCTTGATGTTGAGCCTGCCCACCCGCGTGAACACGGCGCCGTTTCGGCCCATCCGCGTGGGCGCTACGCAGTCGAACAGGTCCACACCCCGCCGCACGCCTTCCACCAGGTCCTCCGGAAAGCCTACCCCCATGAGGTAGCGCGGCCGATCGACCGGCAGCACGGCGTCGACGTCCTCGAGAATGCGGTACATGTCCTCCTTCGCCTCGCCCACCGACAGCCCGCCGATGCCGTAGCCCGCCCAGTCGCCCATGTCGCGAATGGCTGCAGCCGCCTCGCGGCGAAGGTCTGCGTGGATGCCTCCCTGCACAATGGGAAAGAGTGCCTGGGCGCCGCGGCCGGGAATCGGGTCGTCGACGTTGAGTTGTTCGAACGCCGTGTGACAGCGTGCGAGCCAGCGCAGGCTTCGCTCGCTGGCGTCGCGCGCAACGGTGGCGTCGCTCTGCCCGGGTATCACGTGGTCGAACTGCATGATGACATCCGCCCCGAGATTCCGCTCGATGCGCATCACGGATTCCGGGGTGAATCGCCGCCTGGAACCGTCGATATGGCTGCGAAAGTCGACGCCATCCTCGTCGATGTCACGCAGCCCCTCCAGCGAGAACACCTGGAACCCGCCCGAATCGGTGAGGATGGGCCCGTCCCACTGCATGAACTCGTGGAGCCCGCCAAGTTCACGCACCAGCTCGTCGCCCGGGCGCAGGTGCAGGTGGTAGGCGTTGGCGAGGATCATCTGCGCGTCCATCGCGCGGAGGTCGTCCGGATCCAGTGCCTTCACGGTCGCGAGCGTTCCCACCGCCATGAATGCGGGAGAGTGCACGACACCATGCGGCGTCGTGAAGCTGCCGGCACGCGCGGAGCCGGCTGTGGATTCCAGCGTGAAGTCGAAGGTCACTGATTCCGGGTGATTGAACACAGGGCCGCAACGCGCATCACACGATCGCCATCGCGTCGCCGTAGGAGTAGAAGCGATAGCCCTCGGCAATCGCCTCGCGGTACGCGCGCATCGTGAGATCGTATCCGGCGGCCGCCGCCACCAGCATGAGCAGCGTGGACCGCGGCAGGTGAAAGTTGGTGATGAGCGCGTCCACCGCGTGAAGCTGCCGCGGCGGACGGATGAAGATACGCGTCTCCCCGTCCCCAGGCGTCACGTCACCGCCAGTGATGGCGCTTTCAAGCGTGCGCACCGTGGTGGTGCCGACCGCCCATACGCGTGCACCCGCATCCCGCGTCTCGCGCCAGGCCGCAGCCGTGGCGGCAGGAATGGTGTAACGCTCCTCGTGCATCACGTGATCGGCCGGCTCCTCGGCCGACACGGGCTTGAACGTGCCGGCACCCACGTGCAGTACCACGTCGGCTCGCCGTGCCCCGCGCGCCTCGCATTGGCGAAGCAGCTCGGGCGTGAAGTGCAGGCCGGCCGTCGGCGCCGCGACCGATCCGGCCTCGCGCGCATAGACTGTCTGGTAGCGATCGCTGTCTGCCGCGTCGTCGCCACGCGCGATGTACGGGGGCAGCGGAATGTGTCCATGCGCCTCGATCGCAGCCTCCACGCCGGACTCGGCGCGCAGCTGCACCACCCGCGTGCGGCGCTCGGTCACGCTGATGATTTCCGCGGTGAAGCCGGGTGCAATCTCCACCACGCGGCCCGGCTTCAGCTTGCCGCCCGGCGACACCATCGCCTCGTACCGTCCATCGCCGAGCGCGGCCAGCAGGAAGACTTCCGCCGGCGCGCCGGAGCCCACGCGACGCCCCAGCAATCGCGCCCTCACCACCCTGGAGCGGTTGACCACGAGCAGGTCACCCGTGGACAGCAACGAGGGAAGATCGGAGAAGTGCCGGTGCGTGATCGACTGCGTGGCGCGATCCACCACCATCAAGCGACTCGAATCCCGCTGCGGCAGTGGATGCTGCGCGATGAGCGCGGGTGGTAGCGTAAAGTCGTAGTCGCTGGTGAGCAGGCCGCTCGGTACCGCTGGTAGAGGTGGCACGGGTCAGAAGAGCCCGGGCTGCTCCGCGCTGCCGGTGGGCGGCACGAACCCGAAATGGCGGTACGCCATGGCCGTCGCAACGCGACCGCGCGGCGTGCGCTGGAGAAACCCCTGCTGCACGAGGAACGGCTCGTAGACTTCCTCGAGCGTGTTGGTATCCTCGCCAATAGCGGCGGAGATGGTGGAGACGCCCACGGGCCCGCCATCGAATTTCTCGATGATCGTCTTGAGGATGCGCGAATCCATGTCGTCCAGGCCAAACTGGTCCACGTCCAGCATCGCAAGCGCGGCGCGCGCCACGTCCTCCGTGATCACGCCGTTCGCGCGCACCTGCGCATAGTCGCGCACGCGCCGGAGCAGCCGGTTGGCGACGCGTGGCGTTCCGCGCGACCGCTTGGCGATTTCACGCGCGCCCGCTGTCTCGATTTCCACCTTCAGCACGTCACCCGTGCGCCGCACGATGAGCTCCAGCTCTTCCGGCGTGTAGTAGTTGAGGCGCTGCTCGATGCCGAAGCGCGCGCGCATCGGCGGCGTCAGCATGCCGAACCGGGTGGTTGCCCCGATGGGCGTGAACCACTCGATGGGCATGGTGATGGTCTGCGCCTTGGGGCCCTCGCTCAGACGGATGTCGATCTTGTAGTCCTCCATGGCCGGATAGAGAAACTCCTCGATGACCGGACGCAGGCGATGGATCTCGTCGATGAACAGGATGTCGCCGGCGCGCAGGTTGGTCAGCGTACCCACGAGGTCGCCCGGCTTCTCGAGTGCCGGCCCGGACGTGGTGCGGATGTTGACCCGCAGCTCGCGCGCAATGAGCTCGGCCAGTGTCGTCTTGCCGAGTCCCGGTGGGCCATAGAAAACGGCGTGATCGAGCGGCTCCCCGCGCGCAAGCGCGGCATCGATGGCCAGCTGCAGGTTGGCCTTCACCTTCTCCTGGCCGATGAACTCCTCCAGCCGCTGCGGGCGCAGCGAGAGCTCGACGACCGATTCATCGGCCATCACTTCGGGGGTGGTGATCTCGGCGCGGGACATGGGCTGTAACTCTACCTGCTCGGGCATGATGAGCCAACGGACGATCGCGCCAATATACCGAATGGACCCCGAAATCAATCGTCGGAGGAAGGTCGGTTACAGTTGCCTTGTGCGCCGAGAACTGGTGTAACACTATCGCACTTGCAGTTCCCCTCCTGAGTCCGGTGAGGCGAGGCACCCATCCCGCCTTCGACCAAGAGTCTGCCGGGCTCGCTTTCCCGATACCCCCCATGCCCCACATCATGACAGTCGTTCGGCAGCCTGGCATCAGGCTGTCGCGCGTGTTCGTGGGAGCGATGCCGCTCGTTTCCACCATTGCGTGCGGCCTCCCCACCGAGGTGCCCAAGGCACCCCTCCTCGACGTGCGCTGGGTGGTTCCAACCCAGAGCAGTCGCATCACCGTGGCCAGCCTGTTGCCAGACGGTGTGACCATCCTGCCCGACAGCAGTGGCTTCACTGTGGCCATCCCGAACTCCACGGTCACGCGCACGCTCTCTCAGGACTGCTCGGCGTGCGTGGCGACGAACGGCCTCACGGCTCCCAAGCCGGCCTTCGTGGCGCTCGCGTCGGTGTCCTCCTCCCTGCCCGCCGAGATCACGTCCGCGGCATTGGTAGGCGGGGCGCTGCAGGTCGTGATGTCGCACAACTACACCTTCGATCCCCTCCGTCCGAACGCCGCCCCTTCGGGCGCAAAGGGATACGCCGTGATTACGGTCTCCAACGGCACCAACGTCATCGGCAAGGATTCCATCGATGGGGCCACGACGGCGTTCTCTCCCAACACCACCGTGACCCGCTCCATTCCGCTCACCGGCGCCATCACGGGGAGTTCTCCGGTCACAACGTCGGTGGTGGTCAACTCCCCACAGGGCGATCCCGTGCTCATCGACGCATCACGCACGCTCTCTGCCGCGTCCTCGGCGGTGGGGCTCAAGGTCGCGCGCGCGTTCGTCACCGTGGTGGGGCGGCAGTTCAATTCCACGTCGTCCATCGACCTCTCGGGCATCGATAGCACGGTCACGAATCACGTCCAGAGCGGTGCGCTCCTGCTCACGCTCGTGAATCCATTCGCCGTGACGAGCACGCTGACGGTGAAGTTCTCGCCGCAAGGCGGCCCGACGATCACCAGGACGGTGCCGCTGGCCGCGGGCAACAGCACGGTACGCATCGACTTCAACGCTGCGGAGTTGAAGAGCCTCCTCGGCCACAACGTGGCGCTCGCCTACACGGGCGCCGTCACCGCCGCTACGGCATCCGTGACGATCTCGCCCAGGCAGGCCGTCGTCATCACGACGCGGCTCGACATCGCGCTCCAGGTGGGGGGCTGATTCCAATGACCAC
>JACMOE010000407.1 GCA_014378185.1 Gemmatimonadaceae bacterium
CTCGCGCGACTTCGCTGCATTCGAGGAGAATGCGCCGGCCACGAGGGTGGCCATGCCATCGAGCGTGGCGGCCCGGTGGTGCACCGCTCCGATGAAGGCACCCGGTCCACCGCCCACCATGCCGAAACGAAGCGTGCGAGAGTGAGGCATGAGAGCGTGGAGGGTGCGGGTCCGTGCCGCAGGCGGCGGCGCACGTGGGTCCGGAATAGCCCGAGAAGAGTACCGTTTTGCGCGGGTGGTCTCAAGGTCGCCCCGCACGACCTGCGAGCGATGCTACCTGGCCGACACGCTGAAATCGGCGGGGACGCGCCCAGCCGCGATTCGGATGCCTTGCAGTACGCTGTCGAAGTAGTCCTGGCGACGCCACGTGTCGCCAAAGTGGCCAAGCACGTTCACGAACACGCGTCCCTTGCCGTACCGCCGGATGAATGCCAACGGATGATCGGTTTTCGTCGTGTCGCCAACGCTGGCCAGGTCGAGCGACGCCAGCACGTGGCTCGTCGCGCGCGGATTCACGTCGAGGTAGTAGATCTCCTCACGAAACACGACGTTGGGTCCAAGATGCGCCACGGCCGCGTTCGAGCGATCCTCGATGTTGACCCGCGCCTCGCGCGTGTACGGATGGTGTTGGAAGAGGCCGCCTCCCACCATCTCCCGATATTCGGCCGAGCCGTAGAGCGCATCGACGGCCGAGTGTATGGCCACGAGCCCACGTCCGTCGCGAACGAAAGACGCAATGGCCTGCTGCTGCTCGCGCGTGATGGGTTGCGCCACGCCACCCTTTGGCCAGCGAGCAGCGGCGGTGGCGGCAGAGTCGGCCCGGTTGTCGACAGCAATGCGCAGGGTCGCATTGTTCACGAACAACACGTCGTAGTTCGCCAGGTTCTGCGCGTTCAGTGCGGTGGGATCTTCCGTGAAATCGAAGCGCATGCCGGCCGTTGATTCTGCCTCTTTCAGCCGCTCGGTCGAGACGGTGATGGCCTCGCCATGACGGAAGCCCTGCGTGGCAGTCACGACCAGCACACGAATAGTTGTCGCCGGTGCATTGCGCGACTGACCAGCACAGGCGACGAGAGGGACGCACAGCGTTGCCATCTGTCTCAGGATCCGCATCATTGTCTCCAGGCAGTGTGTGCACGACGGTCCAGCAGCCAGTGGCGTTTGCAGTCAGCGGGACGCGGGCGTTACCTTCGCCGCCAAGGACAACGGATGTGTCTCTCACTCGATGATGTACGCACCATGAATACTGCATGGGATGGCAGGCGACAAGCAGGATTCCGGCGCTCTGCGGCCATCGCGCTCATGGTGATCGCGCGATCCGCCCGCTCGCAGGGTGTGGACGCTGCCAGCACACACATCTCATGAGCGACTCCAGCGATGTGACCCGTCGTGACTTCGTGTTGCAGACTGCCGCTCTGGCATCGATGCTCGTTGGCGGACGGCTGCCGCTCGGAGCGCAGGGGCCGGTCGCATCGCAGCAGCCGCAACCCGGAGCGCGCACCATGTGGTACCGGCGCCCAGCGTCCCAGTGGGTGGAAGCGCTACCAATCGGCAACGGCCGGCTCGGCGCCATGGTGTTCGGCGGCATCGAGCGCGAACGTCTGCAGCTCAATGACAGCACGCTCTGGTCCGGCGGTCCAAGCAACTGGAACAATCCCGAGGCGCCCGCCGTGCTCGCTGAAGTGCGTCGCCTCATTGCAGCGGAACGGTATGCCGAGGCGGATGCCGCGGCGAAAGGGATGCAGGGTCCCTACACGCAATCCTATCTGCCGCTGGGCAACCTGTACCTCACGTTCGAGCACGGCGACCTCGCGCGCGGAGGTTATCGCCGCGAACTGGACATCTCGAACGCCGTCGCAAGTGTACGCTACAAGATCGGCGCAACGTCATATGCGCGCGACGTCTTCGCATCGTACCCCGACCAGGTCATCGTCATCCGGCTCTCGGCGGACAAGCCCGGCATGATGTCGTTCACTGCGTCGCTGGACAGCCAGTTGCGGCATTCACTCGCAAGCGATGACGGCGTATTGAAGCTGATTGGCCGAGCGCCGGCGAATGTCGATCCGAGCAATCACGACCAGGCCGTGCCGGTGGTATACAACGATACGGAAGGCATGCGCTTCGAGACCCACCTGGCAGCGCGGGCTACGGGAGGGCGCACATGGATCGAGAATGGTGAACTCCACGTGCAGGGCGCGGACGAGGTGATCCTGCGACTCGCGGCCGCCACGAGCTTCAACGGTGCGGCCAGGTCGCCGGGCCGCGAGGGTCGCGTGCCGGGCCCCATCGCTGCGGCGCAACTGCGCGGCGCAACGGACAAGTCGTTCGACCAACTGAGCGCCGCGCATGTCGCTGATCATCGCGCGCTCTTCGATCGCGTGTCGCTGGAGCTCGCGCCGGCAGCATCGAGCGTCGCCACGCCGGTCGATGTGCCCACGGACGAGCGCATCAATACCCGAGGCGCGAGTGATCCGGCGCTTGTGGAGACGTTCTTCCAGTACGGACGATACCTGCTCATCGCATCCTCTCGGCCCGGCGGCCAGCCGGCCAACCTTCAGGGGATATGGAACGACCAGGTGCGTCCCCCGTGGAGCTCGAACTTCACGATCAACATCAACACCGAGATGAACTACTGGCCGGCGGAGAGCACCAACCTCGCCGAGCTGCATGAGCCGTTGCTCGACTTCATCGAGCGCCTCGCGGCGAATGGTCACACGACGGCGCGGGTGAACTACGGCGCGCGCGGATGGGTGGCGCATCACAACACCGACATCTGGGCGCAGACCGCGCCCGTCGGCGCGGTCGGCGCCGGCGTCCCGGTGTGGGGGGACTGGCATGGGGCGTCGGGATGGTTGTCGCGGCACATGTGGGAGCATTTCTCGTACGGCGGAGACATGGCCTTCCTCCGCGATCGCGCGTATCCCGTGATGCGGGCCGCGAGCGAATTCTATCTCGACTTCCTCGTGATGGACGCGAAGGGGCATCTCGTCACGTCACCGTCCGCGTCGCCCGAACTCAGGTTCAAAACGCCGGATGGCACGGTAGCCGCGTTGAGTGCCGGCGCGACGATGGATCGTGCGCTGGTGTGGGACCTGTTCACCAACACGCTCGATGCGGCAGAGCGGCTGAAGGTGGATGCCGACTTCCAGCAACGGGTTCGCGACGCGCGCAGCAAACTGATTCCGTACCAGATCGGCAGCCGCGGACAACTTCAGGAGTGGGCCACGGATTTTGTCGAGCAGGATCCGAAGCACCGCCACTTCTCACACCTGTTCGGCGTGCATCCGGGCCACGAAATTACACGCGATGGCGCGCCCGAACTGTTCGCGGCGGCGCGCCGGTCCATGGAACTACGAGGCGATCTCGCCACGGGGTGGTCGATGGCGTGGAAAATCAACTTCTGGGCACGCATGCTGGACGGCGATCATGCCTACCTGCTTTTAGGCAACCTGCTGAAGCCATCGGGCAGCAGCCAGACGATCAGCACGGGTGGCGGGGGCGTGTATCCCAACCTGTTCGACGCGCATCCTCCTTTCCAGATCGACGGAAATTTCGGGGCAACCGCGGGCGTCGCGGAAATGCTGCTTCAGAGCCAGAACGGAGAACTGCACCTGCTGCCAGCGCTGCCGGCTGCGTGGCCCGCTGGTCGCGTTCGCGGCCTTCGCGCGCGAGGTGGCGTGACTGTGGACATCGAGTGGAAGAACGGCGCAGTGGAGCACTACGCACTGAGTGCCAGAACCAACACGACAGTGCGCGTGCGCAGCGGAGCGTCAGTTACGGAGCACCATGTCCGCGCTGGAGATCCAATGCTGGTACGGGTCTCCGGCGCTGGATGAAATACCCCTCGAATCCCATGAGAATGGCTTCCACTCCTCCTCGCTTCGCACTCGCGTCGATGTTCATGCTCGTAGCCGCAATCGGCTGCGCGGGAACGCACCCCGCGATCACGACGAGTGCCGCCCCGGCGCCACGTCCACTCGTTGCGCGAGCGCAGGCCTCCATCCCACTCTGGAGCGCCGGTGTGCCTGGCGCGCTCGGCACCGCCGATGTCGATCAACCGCTCATGACACCGTACCTGCCGCCAGCGGGGAGAGCGAATGGAACCGCTGTCGTGATCTTTCCCGGCGGAGGCTACCAGCACCTCTCGATGGAGAAGGAGGGAAGCGACGTCGCCAACTGGCTCGCAGGGACTGGTGTGACTGCATTCGTGGTGCGCTACCGCCTGGGGCCGGCATATCACC
>JACMOE010000002.1 GCA_014378185.1 Gemmatimonadaceae bacterium
CGCCACGCAGGCACTCGCGCTCGGGCTCGTCTTCACCTCCGCGGCCCTCAGCGGCGCCCAAGGCACCCTGCGCTCCGGAGGCGGCTACGCTATCGGGACTCCCGTGGGTGCACTCAGCCTGCACGCCGGCTACGCCCACGCGAACGCCAACAGCGACCTGTTCTCCGAGTACACCAACATCCTGACACTCTCCAAGGGTGACTTCAGCGGACCGATGGTCGGTGCCGAGCTCGCCATTCGGCTCGGACGCCGCTTCGACGTCACCTTCGACGCGGACTACATCCACGCGCGCGCGAGCTCCGAGTTCCGTCGCTTCGTGGACACCAAGAACCGTCCGATCGAGCAGACCACCACCTTCCAGCGCGTCCCGCTCACGGTCAACCTCAAGGCCTACCTCGGCGAGCGCGGCCGCTCGATCGGCAAGCTCGCCTGGATCCCGAACAAGGTGGTGCCCTGGGTCGGCGCGGGCGGTGGAGCGCTGTGGTCCCGCTTCCGCATCGAGGGCGATTTCGTCAACTTCACGAACAACAACGTCTTCTCCTCCCGCCTCACCACGGACGGCTGGACTCCGGTCGGCCAGGCGATGGCCGGAGTGGACGTCACGGTCTCACCGCGAGTGGCCCTCGGCCTGGACGTGCGCTCCCTGTGGGGTTCCGGCGACGTGGGCGGCAACTTCAGCGGTTTCGACAAGATCGACGTGTCGGGCGTGTCCGCCCTGATCGGCATCACGTTTCGACTGTAGGCGCACGCGATTCTCTCCATCGCTTCACGGCTTCACATCATCACGAGGGTTATCGGCATGGCAGGTCTCATCAAGCGCACGATCGTCGCGGGGGCGCTCGTCGCGCTCGCCGCGAGCACCAGTGCCGCGCAGCAGAGCGCTGCCGGTCCCAAGTGGCAGGCATGGATCGGCTGCTGGGTCACCCTGCCGGCCGAGCCGAATCTGCCGACGGTGTGCATCTCGCCGACGTCCAGCAGCGACGCGGTCGCCGTGACCGCCCTCTCGGGTGGGCGCGTGCTGTCGCGCGACACGATCGACGCGAGCGGCCGGGAGCGAACGATCGCCGAAAAGGAGTGCAGCGGCACGAAGACCGGCGCGTGGTCCGCGGATGAGCGGCGTGTGTACCTGCGTTCCTCCGTGAGCTGCGGCAGCACGCGCACCACTACCTCCGCCATCCTCGGCATGACCGAGAGCGGCCAGTGGCTCGACGTGCGCGGTGTGGCGGCGGGTGACGGGCAGAATGTGCGCATCGCCCGCTACGAGCCCACGAGCATTCCGGCCGGAACTCCCGATGACGTGAACGCCGCACTCACGGGGCGCTACACGCTCGCGCAGGGCGCTCGCATCGCGGCTGGCGCGCCGATCGGTACGGCGGCGGTGATCGAAGCCTCGAAGGCGGTGGATGTCGCCGTCGTCGAGGCGTGGCTGCTCGAGCGCGGCCAGGTCTTCCCTCTCGACGCCGCGACGCTCGTGCGGCTGGCCGATGCCGGACTGCCGGGCCGCATCACCGATGCGCTCGTCGCCGTCAGCAACCCCGCCTCCTTTGCCTTCGAACGCGCCGACGACCGTCGCCGCGCCGATCAGTATGATCGCGATCCGGCGCGCCGGATCACGGTGTTCATGGACCCGTCCTATGATCCGTGGGGATACGGTTACTCGCGGTACGGCTACGGCAATGGCTACTCACCGTACGGATACGGGTACGGCAACGGCCTTGGCCAGTACGGCTCGGGCTACTATCCGCCGATCGTGATCGTCAGTGGCAGCGGCAGCTCCTCCGAACCGCGCGGTCGCGCCATCAAGGGGCAGGGCTTCACGCAGGAAACGTCGAGTGGATCCCCCCGCACATCCGGCCCGTCCGGTTCGGCGACCTCGTCGGGCAGCGACGCGTCGGGGTCGGGCGGCACCACCAGCCAGCCTGCGCAGAGCAACGACACCGGACGCACGGCGAAGCCGCGGCCGTAGTCGGATCAGGCAGGATGTGAAGAGGCCCGCCCGTGCAAGCGCACGGGTGGGCCTTCGTCCACAGCGTCATCGAACAGCGTTGCGGTCAACTGACTTGATGAAGCGATTGAACGGATCGACAGCGAGAACACGGATTTTAAGGCGCAACAGCTCCGGCAAGCTGAAGTGCGAATGCTGACCCAAAATCATGTGGGATTGCAGTTCATCCGTGTGATCCGCCAACTCCGCTTTGATCGTTTCACCGCCCTGGGTCGGTGGGGCCGGTCAAGGTGCGCTGAACATTCCAACGTTATGGCGGCTTCGTCGTTTCACCGAACGTGGCGATCTATTTCCGCGCCCGCTCGACCTCTCCCATCACCCGCAGCAGATTGCCGCTCCAGATCTGCGACACCTGCTCCTCGGTGTACCCACGTCTCACGAGCTCCTTGGTCACGTTCATCGCCTCGAGCGCGCAATTGTAGCCCTCCACTCCACCGCCGCCATCGAAGTCCGAGCTGATGCCCACATGGGTGAGTCCGATCAGCCGCGCGACGTAATCGATGTGATCCACGAAGTCCTTCACCGTGGCGGCAGGCGCCGCGGGATACTGCTCGATGATCGCCCGCTGACGCTGCACGTAAGCGTCGCGCCGCTCTGGCGTAAGGGCGGCAAGCCGCGAGTCGGACCCTGCGGCCGCCAGTGCGCGCGGCGGCGCGCATGCAGCGCCGGCCAGGCCGGCGACGGCGCTGCGCACTGCTGGCACCCCCGCGGGCGCACCCGCGGGCACCCCTGCACCCGCTCCTCGCCCACCGGCGATGATGCCGAATTCCTGATTGAGCGACGCGGTGGCGGCCGCGCGCGCCACATCGCGATCCCTGTCGCACCTCACATAGCCACGAAAGGCGACGAGCTGCACCACCCCGCCGTTCCGGCCCAGGGCACGGAGCTGCTCGTCGTCCAGGTTGCGCGAGTGATTGCAGATCGCACGCACCCCGGAGTGCGACGCAATGATCGGCGCCTTCGTCAGCGCGAGCGTCTGCATCATGGACTGCTTGCTCGGATGCGACACGTCGATCATCATGCCCAGCCGATTCATCTCCGCGATCACCTGCTTGCCGAGCGGCGAGAGGCCGTTCCACATCCACTCGTTGGTGGCCTCGCCGGTATTGGAGTCGGAAAGCTGGCTGTGGCCGTTGTGCGCGAGCGACATGTACCGCGCACCGCGGTCGTACAGCTCCTTCACGCGCGTGAGGTCGGTCCCGATCCCGTAGCCGTTCTCCACACCCATGAGCGCGACCTTGCGCCCGCTCGCGTGGATGCGGCGCGCGTCGTCCGCGGTGTAGGCGATGGCGATGCGCGCGGGCGCGATCTGTTCGGCGAGACGGTGAACCGCGCTCAGCTTCGCGGTGTCGGTGGCCCAGGCCCGTTCGTAGCCCGCCGCGTCGAGCGCTCCCTGCCCCACATAGATGGAGAAGAACACGGCATCGAGGCCGCCGTCTTCCATCTTCGTGAGGTCAACCTGCGTGGCGAGGCGCCCGGCGTAGTTGAGTTGCCCAACCTGGAAGTTCGCCGGGTCGATGTCCACGTGGGTGTCCAGCGTCATCACCCGGTGGTGCCATTGCCGCGCGATCGCGGTGAGTGCGTCGTCGCTCGCCACGGTGGGGGCAGACGCGATGGACGCGCGCGCGCAGGCGGAGACGACGCACAGCAACAGGAGGGCAGCGTTATTCAGCGGACGGCGCATGGTCGGCGTGAGAGGAGGGTGCGGCAAAGCTACGGGCGTGCCTCGCCGCGGCAACAGGGATGTGGCCTCGGCCGTTCCATCCCGTTCGGGTAGCGTCGTGGTGGGGTCCGACGCACATTCTCCGCGAGCACCGGATCTCTCCCCGCACTCCCTGATCATGCGTCTCACCTCTGCCATCGCCTCGCTGCTCCTCGTCGTCGCAGCTCACCCGCTGGCCAGCCAGGGGACGCGAGTCACCGGAGCGCACGCGTTCTCCGCGGTCGATGCACTCGACGTCGCCACGCAATCCGTCGCGGACGTCAGCGCCGATGGCCGGTGGGTGGCGCTCCTCTCGTCGGTGCGGCGCGACAACTTCGGCATCGATTATCGGCGCGACGGGGATCCATCGTACATCCGGCCAGCCTCCGCGACTCTTTCGGTGATCGACACTCGGCAGGGGACGACGCGGATGGTGTTTCCCGGCAAGGCGAACGTGCGCGCCGCACGGTGGTCTCCGGACGGGAGCATGCTCGCCGCGCTCATCGTGACGGATGGCATGATCGAGCCAGTGCTGTGGAATCGGGAGTCTGGCGAGCGCACAGCGCTTCCGCTCCCCGACGGTCGGTACGTTGCCGAGTCGAGCGATCTCGCCTGGTCGCGGGACGGGGCCAGCGTGCTGCTCTCGCTTCGAGCGAATGCCTGGCGCAGCCGCGTGCAGGATCGCTTCAAGACGATGACGGCGGGCCCCGTATTCGTGCAGTCGAGCACGGAGCCGTTCCTTTCATGGGACGCGATCCGGCGCGAGGCATCGACCAGGTCCATCGTGGCGATCGACGTGCGTACTCGGCGCGTGCGCGAGCTCGCCGCCGAATCGGCGATGGCTGGCTTCGTCCTCGCCGCCGATGGCGCCGCCATGGTTGTGGAAGAGGATATCACGAAGAAGACGGACTACGACGTGATCGGTGGTCACGACGAGCGACTCGTGGTGAGACCGCTAGTCGATTGCGCCGCTGCCTGCGTTCCCCGCACGCTGATTCCGTCGATCAAAGGCATGACGTTGGCCTGGTCGCTCGACGGCCGCCGGTACGCGTATTCGAAGGAGGGCAAAGTCTTCACGGGATCGGTGGACGATCGTGAGCCACGCCAGGTGGCCGGCGTCGTGGCGTCGGCCGGCGGCGAGAAGAAAGCCGAGCCCGACACGTCGAAGGCGGCGAAGGACAGCCTCGCTCGACTGCGCTTCTCCCTCGTGCGATTCAGCCCCGTGGGGGACGCGCTGGTCGTGTCCAACAGGGAAGGACTCTGGCTCATCGATGCCGCCTCGAGCGCGCGCACGCTGCTCGCCGCGAGCGACGACTCGACGCTCACGACGCCCCGCGTCACCGTCGCCGCGTGGACGGAGGATGGCAAGGTCATCTATCTGAATGCGGCATCGCGGACGAAGTGGGAACGATCCGTCCTGCGACACGATCGGACCAGCGGCACGACGCGGGAGCTCGTCCGTGACGATCGCTTCTATTCCAGCTTGCGTCCGTCGCGTGACGGCAGCTCGCTGGTGGTTTCCATCGCATCGGGCAACCGTCCGGCAGATCTCTACGCGGCCGACGGCAACTTGAAGACATTGCGCCTGCTCGCCGCATCCAATCCTGGGCTGGACAGGGTGGCGTTCGGGCCGACGCGCCTGATCGAGTACCTCGATGTCGATGGCCATTCCAAGTACGGAGTGGCGTACCTGCCGTCAGGTTACACGCCGGGGCACGCCTACCCCACTGTGTTCAGCATCTACGAAGACTTCTTCGACGACGGCTTCGATGCCTCCGCCAACATTCTCGCCGGCGCGGGTTACGTCGTCGTCAAGCCATCTGTGGACTTCGACGTCGGCCATCCCGGTGAGGCATGGTTGAAGGGAGTCACCACGGCGGCCAACAAGCTCATCGAAGCCGGCATCGCCGACTCGTCGCGACTCGGGGTGCACCGGGTGAGCTACGGCGGCTACGCCACCAACCTCCTGATCACGCAGACCAACCGCTTCAAGGCAGCGATCAACATCTCGGGCAAGGTGGATCTCGTCAGCTTCTATACGGACAGTCCTCGGCTGGGTGTGCGAAACATCCACGCCGCCGAAAAGAGCCAGGACCGCATCGGCGCCACGCTCTGGCAACAGCCGCAGAAGTACGTGGAGCACTCCGCGATCTTCGCTGCCGACCGCATCACGACGCCGCTCATGCTCATCACGGGGGCGCAGGACTCGAATGTGCCGGCGGACAACTCCCGCGAGATGTACTACGCGCTCCGGCGACTCGGGAAAGAGGTCGTCTGGGTGAACTACATGAACGGCGGACACGGTGGCGGCAACGCGACGGCGGATGACTTCCTCGACATGCAGCGGCGGATGATCGAGTGGTACGACGCGAAGCTCAAGCGTGAGGCGGGACCACGAAAGGTCGCCGTCCAATAGCACACCACATGACACTCTCACCGATCCCCGGAATGCTGATCGCACGCGTACGCCAGTCGCTCGCCGGCGTTTCCGTTCTGCTGTTCGTGGCTTCGGCCTCGTGTGCTGCGCCGCCCGCGCTCTCGCCGGCGACACCGTCGTCGTCCCCGACAGCGCGCGCCGTCGAGGCGCAGCACGGCATCGTCGTCTCCGCGAGCGACATCGCGAGCCGTGCGGGCCGAGACGTGCTGGCCAGAGGAGGCAATGCCGTGGACGCGGCAGTAGCCACCGGTATGGCACTCGCCGTCACCTACCCGGTCGCGGGCAACATCGGCGGGGGCGGCTTCATGGTGATCCGCTTTCCCGACGGACGCGCGACGACGATCGATTTCCGCGAGATGGCGCCGGCCGCGGCGACGCCGGAAATGTTTCTCGACGCATCCGGCGCCTACTCGGCGCGCGTGCATCACAACTCGCACATCTCTGTCGGTGTCCCGGGCACGGTTGCCGGCTTTGCGCTGGCGCATCAAAGGTATGGAAAGACGGCGTGGCGCGAGCTGGTGGAGCCCGCCGTGACACTCGCTGGAGACGGGTTCGCTGTGCCCCCCGGTCTTCCCGCCTCTCTCGCCGGTGCCCAGAAGCGCCTGGCGCAATATCCCGCGAGCGTCGCGGCCTTCTATCGCGGTGGTCAGCCCTACGCGGTGAACGCGCAGTTTCGCCAGCCGGATCTCGCACGCACGCTCGCGCGCATTCGTGACAGCGGGCGCGACGGCTTCTATGCCGGCGAGACGGCGCGGCTCATCGCGGAGGAGATGCAGCGCGGCGGTGGGCTCATCACCGAGCAGGATCTGGCGGCGTATCAGGCGAAGGAGCGCGCGCCGGTGCGCGGCACCTACCGCGGCTACGACATCATCTCGATGCCTCCACCGAGCAGCGGCGGCGTGGCGATGATCGAGATGTTGAACATCCTCGAGGGCTATGACCTCGCGGCGATGGGACACAACTCGCCGCGGTATGTGCACACGCTTGCCGAAGCGATGAGGCGTGCCTTTCTCGATCGCGCCCGCGTGATGGGCGATCCAGACTTCAACAGCCTGCCGATCGATCGGCTCACCAGTAAGTCGTACGCGGCCGAGCTGCGGACGTCGATCGACGCATCACGCGCGACAGTGTCCGCGCCGGCGCAGGTCGCCGATGGATACGAGGGCCGAGAGACGACGCACTACTCGGTGGTGGATGGCGCGGGGATGGCGGTCTCCGTCACGTACACGCTCGAGAATGGCTACGGCCTCGGTGCCGTTGTCGCGGGGGTGGGCTTTCTGTTGGACGACGAGATGGGCGACTTCAACGGAAAGCCCGGGCTCACCGACACCACGGGACTCGTCGGTACCGCGGCCAACCTCGCGCGGCCCGGCAAGCGGATGCTGAGCAGCATGACCCCGACGATCGTGGCGAAAAACGGACAGCTCGTGGCCGTGGTCGGCAGCCCGGGAGGACGGACGATCATCAACACGGTGATGCAGGTCGTTCTCAACCTCATCGACTTCCGCATGAGCATTCCGGACGCCGTAGCTGCCTCGCGCGTGCATCACCAGTGGCTCCCCGACGTGCTGTCCTACGAGAAGGGTGGACTTCCGGCTGCGACCCGTTCGGCGCTCGAGGCCATGGGCCATCACTTGAAGGAGTCCGGAGCGCAGGGCACGGCGCACAGCATCATGATCGATGCGCGAGGTCGCCGCTGGGGCGCGGCAGAC
>JACMOE010000408.1 GCA_014378185.1 Gemmatimonadaceae bacterium
GTAGCGTACCTCGATATATCGCACGCCGTCGTGGGACGCATCTTCCGCCAGCTCGTACGCGATGGGCTCGAGCGCACCCTCCGTCTGCATCACGGACAGGGTGATCGCGAAGCGCACCAGGTATTCCTCGAGATTCCGTGTGTCGTCAACGGTCTTGTACTCGCGCAGGGACGCCGCGGAGGATGTCATGGGTCAGAAGCGGCATCAGCTGTCGAACTGTGTGGCGGGATCCGCGGCGTCGCGCTCGCGATTGGGTATGAGACGGAACAGGGCTCCATTGAACAACGGCGTATCGGCGGGCACGGGCAGGCCGCGACTGTCAGTCACGAGGAGGCGGCCCTCGTGAACAGCGGCGGCATCTGCCGAGGAATGCACCGACACGGCGTCGAGCGCCGTGCCACCAGCTGGCGCATCCAGGCCTCGGCCATTCACGAACACGCGAACGGTGGTGGTCATCTGGGGAGTGGAAGCAGGATGATGCGCGCGTCCGTCGGCCCTTCAATGGGCTGTGGACGCGCTTCCATGTACATGATCAGCGCATCGAGATCCACGATGGGCAGGATCTCGGTGCTGATGGCGCCCTTCGTGACCGCAAGGCCATCGCCACCCGTGGCCAGGAAGTCATTGAGGATGATCGCATAGCGTGCATCAGGGCTGATGTCCCGACCATCGGAGAACCGGGCGCTCACGATACGGGAACCGGCGACGCGTGTGGAGTCGTAGCTGATGGTGACTCCGCTGACGTGGACGCTCGGCGTGTGGGCCACGAGGTTCTCGAGATACGCCCGCAGCGCCGATCCGGTCACTGTCACTCGGTACAGGATGTTGGCGAACGGCTGGACCTCGAACAGCGTACCATAAGACGCAGGTCCCGCGCGCAGGTTGGCCCGGATGCCGCCGTTGTTCATCACCGCCACGTCGCCCTTGCCAACCCCCCGCATGGCATCCGCGATGAGGTTGCCCAGTGCATACTGGTTGCCGGTGCGAACGAGGTCTCTCGCGATGGTGGCGACGGGGCGATTCACGAGTGGCGCCACCCTCGCCACGGCGGCGGACACGATGGCCGCCACTGCCGGATCGGGGACGAGCGAGTCAGTCACCACATCCACCACCTGATGCGCGCTCCCGTCAGGCCCCAGGTCGATGATGCCGAGTGCGGTGCCGCTCGACCGCCCCTGCGTGATGGGGATACCGTTGATCGTTGCATTCACGAGCGAGTGCGTATGCCCGCTCACGATGGCATCAACCGGCTCGCGCAGTGCCTGCGCCAGGTCAACCACCTCGCCCTTGCAATTGGTGGCGCCGTCACGGTCGCAGTAGGCGCCCAGGTGCCCGATGACTATCACGTAGTCCGCACCGCGTGCGCGCAACGCTCGCGTGAGGCTGTCCACGATGGGTGCAGGCGCGAGGAAGCGCAGGTCCGACACGTTCGACGCGCGCGTCGTGCTCGGCGTCGCCACCGTGGCCAATCCGATCACGCCCACCTTGAGCGCACCGCGCACGATCAGTGTGTCGTCACGAATCCACGATACGTCGCGACCGTCCGCATAGCGGACGTTGGCACCGAGGATGGCGTAGCGCGCATCGCGCATGCGAGCGCGCAACGTGTCCTGCGTCCAGTCGAATTCGTGGTTGCCCAGTGCACTCGCCGCGAGGCCCAACTGGTTGAACATGTCCACGTCGGGACGGCCGAATGCAAGATTGGACGCCGGTGTGCCCTGGAATTCGTCGCCGCCATCCAGGAGGATGGTTTCGCACGACGGTGACACACAGCCCTGCCCCGCCTGGTGGATGGCGGTGGCGAGGTATGCTGCCCCGCCCCGCCGTCGGCCGCTGTTGTCCGGGCGTGGCTCAAGCGCGCCATGAAAGTCGTTGGTGCCCAGGATGCGCAGGCGAGTGGCGGGACGCGGGCGCCTGCCTGTGCTGGCTGGAATCGCGGCGGCGGCGCCGACCGCGTGGGCATCGTCGCGATTGTTGCGGTGCAGCTCCGCGTACAGCGACGTCACGGCGCTCGCTGGTTCGATGTGCCAGTTGTGCGCAGCGTAGTCGGCCGGCACGATGGTTCCCTTCCGCCGGACTTCATCCACCAGCAGCTGCCGGATCTCCTGTTGCTTGTCGTACACAATCGGGGCGCCACTCACCATGGTGTAGCCGCCGCCACCCGTCTGGCGATAGTTGTTGAGCGCCAGCGTGAAGCTGTCAGTGGGCACCACCTCACGACCCCGAACGGCCAGGTGCGTGACCCGCTGCCCCACCGGACGCGACACATCCAGGGTGTAGTCCGCTCCGCCAATGATGTCGAAGTTGTAGCCCGGAATTTGTGGATCAACGCTGACGGCACCGGTGGGCGACGTCCGGTAATAGCGCGCGCTCTGCTCCAGGTAAGCGCGCAGCTGCGCACCGGAAATCCGCACCGCCCGCAACGTGTTGTCGTACGGGTAGAGGGCCTGAAGCCGGGCCGCCGTGATCGAGCCGGAATCGAGCGAGGCATCCAGCGAAAACGCAGCGGTGGACGCGAGGTCCGCGCCCGTGGCGCGCCGCTCGACGTCGAGAATGAAGTCGATCAGGGGTGTATTCGTCAGGCGCGCAGAGTCGGTGCGCCAGGCCACCGGCGTACGCCCGATGGGCGTGAGCACCCACTTGATGGTGGCGTCGTGCGCCACCTGCGTGGCCGCCACCACGGACGGCAGTTCCGCGTGCCGAGCGGCCTGCACCACGGTCGAATGCTTCTCCACCACCCGCCACCCAGCGCCCTGCTGCGCGAGCGCCAGATGCGCCACGGCAACACTGGTCGCCCAATTCTTCGGCTGCACGAGCAGCACGCCGTTGATCACCGTGTCGCCCACCTCCTGGTGCGAGTGGCCAAACACGATGAGGTCGATGCCGGACACTTCGCGCGCCAGGCGCGCGGCCACGTTTTCGCTCGGCACACCGGTGGACACCGTGTCATAGCTGGAGACGCCCTCGAGGCCGGAGTGCATCGTGACGACGATCACGTCGGCGCCCGCCAGGCGTGCCTCCGAGACCGCGGTGCGCACCTCGGGCACGATGTCCCGTATGACCAGCCGGCCGGCGAGGTTGTCGCGGTCCCAGATCATCGACCCCGGGGTGGTCGCGCCCACGATGCCCACCTTCACGGGTCCGCGCTGCATCAACGCCCAGCCGCGGAAGGCATGTGTGCCGTCGAGACGGTACGCATTCGTGGCGAGGAAGGGAAAAGTGGCCTGAGCGATGGTGCGTTCGAGAAAGGGCAGCCCGTAGTTGAACTCGTGGTTGCCCACAGCGCTCGCATCGTAGGCCATGGCATTCATGGCCTGGATCACCGGATGCGGTGCCTCGGGCGCCGATACGCGGGCCGCCATGTACGTGAGCGAGTTGCCCTGGAGCAGGTCCCCGGCGTCGAGCAGGATCACCCGTCCGGGTGCACTGCGACGCACGGAATCCACGATCGTGGCCGCCCGCGTGAGCCCACGCGTACTGTCCGCACGATTGGACTCGTAATTCCAACCGCGGACGCGGCCATGCACGTCAGTCGTGGCGGCGACCACCAGGTCGTACGACGCCGCGCTCGGCGGGGTGGAGGAGACGGGGACGCAACCAGCCGCGACGAGCAGGGCCGCGGCGGCGCACGCAATCGGGATACGCATGGGCAATAGCTAGTCGCGGGCAGGGTGCGCGGGGAGGCAGAATTACAGGACCGTGACACGGAGGGCCTGCGCCTCGACCTGTCACGCACGCATCTTTCGCGCATGGATTTCCACGAGTCCCTGGAGCCACGATGAAGCCGCTGGTCATCGGCGTCGCAGGAGGAACGGGATCGGGCAAGAGCACCGTGGCGCGCAATGTCGCCGCGGCACTCGGCGATGCGTCCGTGGCCTTCATCGACATGGACGCCTATTACCTCGACCATGCCCACCTGTCGCTGGAGGACCGGCGCAAGGTGAATTGGGACCATCCCAATGCATTCGACTGGGATCACCTGGTGGCCCAGCTGGCGCAATTAGCCGGCGGCGCGGCCATCGACAAGCCGGTCTACGACTTCGTCAACCACGCACGCAGTGTCGAGACGGTGCGGATTCCGCCGGCAGATGTGGTGGTGATCGACGGGA
>JACMOE010000409.1 GCA_014378185.1 Gemmatimonadaceae bacterium
CGTGACGCTGCCCGTGAACGTCCGGTAGCGTGGGTAGCCGAAGCTGTCCAGCCGGATCGTCGTGGGGAAATTGGAGTCGCTCACTTCCGGGTCGTAGCCGCGGTAGTCAGTGATCGTGAACAGGTTGCGGCCGATGATGCCCACCGACATGCCTCGTGCGCCCAGACGCGACAGCGGCGCGAGCACCTTGTTGCCGAGCTTGTAGCGAAGGGACAGCTCGCGCAGCTTCACGAAACCGCCGGGCTGAACGAAGTAGTCGGTAGGATTGTTCGCTGCGTAAAGGCCGACGTAGTAGTCGATCGGCTTCTTGAGCGACTGCTCCTTGCCCGTCTGGTCCACGTCTGCGCTGCGGCCGTACTGATACATGCGCTGCGTGGTCCGATTGTAGACCTGCCCGCCCACGGCGGCATCCACCAGCGCGAAGGCGCTGACGCCCTTCCACGTGATGTTGTTGCTCACCCCGAAGTGGAAGTCGGGATTGCCGTCGCCGATCCGAACGACCTCGGCGCTGCCCGACGCGTCCTTGCGCGTGATGGGCATGCCCCAGCCGTAGGTGCCGCTGCCGATCGTGGTGGTGGTGCCCCACAGCGACTTCGCTTCGCCGTCGGTGAACTGGTTGCCCGCGCCAACGTAGACGAGAATGCCCTCGTCGTTGCGCTGGAACTCCGCGGCGCGGCTCTGCGCGTCAGCCGGCAGCTCGCTGCCGTCCTTGATGAAGCGGAAGCCATACATCGCGCCAAGTGTCTCGCCGGCGCAGCGGTAGCCGATCGCGTTCGTCTGGAAGCAGCTCCGGTTGAACTCGGTGATGCGGTTGCGCGAACGATCAGCGACAATGCCGAGGCGCCAGGTGAAGGTGGGCCGCCGGATCATCTGCGCCTCGAGTGTGCCTTCGACGGTGTTGCCCTCGACCGTGCCGGCATTCTGCATCTGCGACGTGTAGCCGTAGAAGCCAGGGAGCGGAATCGCGATGAGCTGGTCTACCACCCTGTTGCGTGCGTACGAGAGCTGCAGCGAATAGCGGTCCATGAGGATGGCATCCACACCAAGCTCCGTCTCCGTCGCCGTCTCCGGCTTGAGGAAACGATTGCCGAGCGTAGCCTTGCGCAGTCCGCCGGCGGTCAGGAAGTCGAAGGTCTCGTACTGGTCGTCGAAGTCGGGTCGTCCGCCGGCCGTGCCGCGCGACGCGCGCAGCTTGAACTCGGTGAGCGACTTCACCGGCCACCAGCTTTCCTCGGCCATGCGCCATGCGCCACTGGCGCGATAGTACGTGTGGTAGCGATTCTCCGGCCCGAACAGCGAACTGCCATCCCGGCGCACGAGTCCGTCCAGGATGTACCGGCCGCCATACTCCGCGCCAAGCGTCGCGGCGTAGCCGTCGGAGCGAATGTCCTGAAGCGTCGAACTCACCTGTCGCTGCGTGGCGTTGCTCAGCGACCGCACGCCAGGCGTGGAGAAGATGGTGCCGTTCGCCGTCGCCTCGGAGTTGCTCTCGCGCTCGATCAGCGCGCGCAGCGTGGAGCGCAGCGTGATGCCGCTGATGGTGCCGAGCAGGTTCATGCTGGCCGCCGCGTTCAGCGCATCCGTGGTGCCGTTGGTCTGGGTGATCTCGCCAGGACCGCCTTCCGCCGTGCCGAAGCCCTCTGTCTTCACGCCGGCGTCGAGAAAGAAGTTGGTGCGACGATCGGACCGGTCGTAGCTCACGTTGCTGTCGAAGGTGAGCCAGGAGAGCGGGGTGAACTTGCCCTCGAAGCTGCCCTGGGTACGCGCGCGGCGTCGCACATTCTCCTCGGTCGCCAGCACGTAAAGCGGATTCTCTTCGCGTCCCTCGGTGGGATCGCCCTGGAACAAGTAGGGCGTGCCGTCCGGATCGGGCGCGCGAAGATCGACGTCGGGGGCCTGATTGATCAGATCGAAGAAGGTGTCGCCGTAGAGGTTCTGGCGCTCTGACCGATTGTGGTACCCGCTGAAGCTCATGCGCAGGTTGTCACGCAGCGCGTGATCCAGGTTCACGCGGATGTTGTTCTGCACGTTCCGGCCGCTGTTGAGGACGACGCCGTCCTCTGCCGTGTTGTTGAACGACATCAGCCAGTTCGTGCGTCCGGCGTTCTGCGCTACGGTCACCGTATTCTTGTAGAACTGTCCTGGGTCGAAGAAGCGACCGACCTGATCGAACACCGGATCCTTGTACGGCGTGTCCTGGAAGCGGTTCGCTGCCGCCTTCGGGACCCGCAGCGCCCGCGTCACCACGGCGCCCGCCGCGTTCACGTACTCGCCCGCCGCGTTGGTGAGATAGAAGTGATTCTGTGCCCAGGAAATCTTGCCGCCAAGCGAGTTGGTGCCCACTTCCGAACGCACCGTCGTCGTGGTCGCACCCTCGGCAAGTCCGCTGCCGCGCTTCGTGCGGATATTGATCACGCCCGACGAGGCGCGCGATCCGTACAGCGATGCAGCCGCCGCGCCCTTCACCACTTCGACGCTCTCGATCTCCATCGACTCCAGGTCGGCGGAGGAGGCGTCGAACGACTGGCTGAGGATCACGCCGTCCACCACGATGAGCGGTGACGTGGACTTGTTGATGGAAGACGGCGAGCGCAGGAGGATGTTCGTGCCGCTGCCGGGCTGTCCACCGGGGGTCACCGTGACGCCGGCGATCTTGCCCTGGATGGTCTCCACCGCGTTCGCCGCGGGCACCGGGGCATCCTCGGCGTTCACGCGACCGACGGTGAACGGGACGCGCGTTCCACTGGTGGGATCCACGACGCCCGTCGTGACCACTGCCTCGAGGGTGAGGGCGACCGTGCCGATGCGCAGCTCGACGTCGGCGCTGCCGCCGGCACCGAGGACGACAGCGGGGGAGCGGCGCACGCGGTACCCGACGCGGCGCGCCTCCACGCTGTACGTGCCGGCGGGAACGTTGCCGATCGTGAAGCGGCCGTTGTCGCCCGTTGAGGCACCGAGCCGGGTGCCGACGATGAGCACCTGAACGCTGCCAAGCGGGCGGCCCGAGGCCGAGTCGAGCACCACGCCGGTGATTCTTCCAGGCGCTCCCTGCGCGTAAGCTGGGGGAGAGGCCGCACAGAATGCGGCGATGAGGAATGCAACGAGAATTCGCTGGATTCGGGGCATATGCCTCCGGTGAAGCTGGTGGGAGAGTGGGGGTGCCCTCAATGTGCGTGGCAATATCGGCCACGCCAGAGGACTATCGACTTACGCTCGAGACGCCGAATCGTTGAGCAAGGACAGGCTTCCCGGTGCGCAGCACCCTCGACATCGCAGCCCTCCCTCCCTATCGTAGCGGCATGAACAGACCGTCCCGCCGGTCATCTGCCGGGTCGTTCAACACGCTCTCCACCCTCGAGCACGACGTCGTGGGCCTCGCGCTCCAGGAAGCGCTCGGCGGGCGGGTGGTCGTGATCCGGCCGCTCGGCCAGGGCGGGATGGGACAGGTGTACCTGGGCCGCGATCCACAGCTCAAGCGCTTCGTCGCGATCAAAGTGCTCGGGCGCACGCTGGGTCAGGATGCCGAGGCCCACGCGCGCTTCCAGCGCGAGGCGCAGGCCATCGCCGCTGTGTCGCACCCCAACGTGGTGGACATCTACAGCATCGGCGAGCTGCCGGACGGCACACCGTACTTCGTGATGCAGCACGTCGCAGGCGGGAGCATGGCCGAGCGCATCGCGACCTCCGGTCCGCTTCCTGTAGAGGCGGCCGAGCGGGTACTGGGGGAAGTCGCCGCCGCACTGGCGGCGGCGCATCGCCGCGGCATCATCCATCGCGACGTGAAGCCAGGCAACGTATTGTGGGACGAATATGGCGAGCGGGCCACCGTGTCCGACTTCGGCATCGCGAGCATACAGCAGCGCGAGGGCGAGGACGCCGACGTCCGCATCACCGCGACGGGAATGACGGTGGGCTCTCCGGCGTACATGAGTCCGGAGCAGCTGATGAACGAGCCGATCACGCCGAAGTCCGACGTCTATGGCCTCGGGCTTCTGGGGTACGAACTGATCACGGGACGCGGACCGTACGGTGCCAATACGCCGAGCGAGCTGGTGGCAGCACACCTGCGCGACGAGCCACG
>JACMOE010000410.1 GCA_014378185.1 Gemmatimonadaceae bacterium
ATGATCTCGTCGGGCTGGAGCGAGCCCATGTAGCGCACGCGCGGCCCCATGCCACGATGCGTCAACTTGAACCAGGCGCGCGCAAACGCGTCGGCGAGCTGCTCGGGGTGCTCGTGATAGCGGCGCGAGATCTTCTCGTAAATGGGGTCAACGCGCATCGCGAGGTCCGACGTAAGCATCATCGGCGCGTGACGCTTCCCGGCATCGTGCGCGTCGGGCACAAGCGTCGCCGCCGAGGCGTCGGGGGGCTTCCACTGCACTGCGCCGGCGGGGCTCTTCGTCAACTCCCATTCAAACCCGAACAGCGTATCGAAGTAGCTGTTGTCCCATTGCGTCGGCGTCGGCGTCCACGCGCCTTCGAGGCCGCTCGTGGTGGTGTGGCCGGCGACACCGCTTTCGTGGCTGTTCTTCCAGCCGAAGCCCAGCGATTCGATCGGCGATCCTTCTGGCTCGGCGCCGACGAGCTTGACGTCGCCCGCGCCATGCGCCTTGCCGAAGGTGTGGCCGCCAGCGGTGAGCGCGACGGTTTCCTCGTCGTTCATCGCCATGCGCGCGAAGGTCTCGCGAATGTCCCGGGCCGAGCCGAGCGCATCTGGGTTACCGTTGGGCCCCTCGGGATTCACGTAGATGAGGCCCATCTGCACGGCCGCGAGCGGCGCCTCGAGCACGAGCTCCTCGGAGTAGCGCGCGTTGCCCAACCATTCTTCTTCGACTCCCCAATAAATATCCTGCTCGGGCTCGAACACATCCGCCCGACCGCCACCAAAGCCGAAGGTCTTGAGCCCCATGGATTCGATCGCAGCGTTGCCGGCCATGATCATGAGGTCGGCCCACGAGAGCTTCCGGCCGTACTTCTGCTTGATGGGCCAGAGGAGCCGGCGTGCCTTGTCGAGATTCCCGTTGTCGGGCCAGCTGTTGAGGGGCGCGAAGCGCTGCGTGCCTGACGACGCGCCGCCGCGACCATCAGCGGTGCGGTACGTGCCGGCGCTGTGCCACGCCATGCGAATGAATAGCGGACCGTAGTGCCCGTAGTCGGCGGGCCACCAGGACTCGGAGCGCGTCATCAATTCCTTCAGCTCTCCCATGACCGTGTCGAGATCGAGCGTCGCGAATTCTGACCCGTAGTCGAAATCGGCACCGAGCGGGTTGCTGGCCGGCACGTTCTGATGGAGGATGCCCAGGTTGAGTTGGTTAGGCCACCAGTCTCGATTGGACCGGGCGCGACCGGGGGGCGTCGTTCCGTGCATGACAGGGCACTTCGCTCCGGACTCCATCGACTCATCGTGCATGGCTCTCTCCTTGGGATGTGGCGGACGCGGGGACGACCGCGCCAGATCGAACATTAGTCAGTCGAGCCATAGACAACAATGCGCTATTGCCTATACGAGCAATAGGCACTAGCTATAGTGATGGACAGTGTTCTCCTTCGCGCGTTCCTCGAGACGGCCGATGCCGGCTCGATGAGCCGAGCGGCGCGGCAGCTCGGCATCTCCCAGCCGTCGCTCACGCTGCAGGTGCAGCGGCTGGAGCACCACTTGGGGACGCAACTCTTCCGGCGTCATGGTCGGGGCGTGACGCTGAGCGATGCAGGCGTCGCGCTCTACCCCCGGGCGCGGAAGATCCTGCACGAGATGCGTGCGACCGAGGACGCCGTCCGGCGCGAGGGTGCCGCGCGCGTGAACCGGCTGACCGTGGGCGCGATTCCCACGATTGCGCCCTACGTGCTTCCCGACGCGCTGCACCGGCTGCGCGAGCGTGCTTCGGATGCCCGGGTGGAATTTCGCGAGGACTATAGCGCGGTGCTCGCGAAGCTCGTCGCGGATGGTACGCTCGATGTCGCGATTGCCGCGCTGCCCTACGCCTTCGACCACGTCGACACTGAACCGCTCGGCGACGATCGGCTGGTGGTGGCGATTCCGTCGTACTACCCGGCGGCGCGTGCCGGCCGGATCACCCTCGCCCAGTTGCGCGACGCGCCTGCCGTGACGCTCGACCGCGCGCACTGTCTCGGCGAGCAGGTGGCCGGGTTCTGCTCGAGCCATGACGTGGACGCGTCGGTCGTCTGTCACAGCTCGCAGCTCACGACGGTGCTCGAGCTGGTGGGCGCGGGGGTTGGTGTGTCGATCGTTCCGGCGATCGCGGCGGCTCGGCACAACACCCCGCGGTGCGCCTACGTGCCGCTCGCGGGGCACGACCTGCGACGCGAGATCGTGGCCGGGTGGCGTCGAGACTCGGCGCGGACGCCAGTGGCGCAGGCGTTCGTGGAGTGTGTGCGCGACGTGATACGCGGCTGGAGTTGATGCGCGGCATGATCGCCGACCCGCTTCAAGGCAACACATATTAGTTGTTGCCGACGTACGCTGATGAACGGTCCAGGCAGTTGGCGAACGGCCGTCGCGCTGGTTCTACCGAGGTTCCGAGGCCTCGATCAAAGTGCTGATGGATTCGACGCCTGACCGTGGCGCCCCCTGTGTCAGGATAGTTATCGCCTGACCGCAAATCGTCGAGCGTTCTTATGGTGTTGCGCCCACTTCGTGAAACTGGCTGATATGGACGTCCCCATCCGGAAAGGATGCCACGATGTCGAGCGTCCCGCCCATCGCCTCGATGTAGCTCCGCAACGTGGAGACATACATGTCTGCACGGCTCTCGATCTCCGACACTTCAGGTTGCGTCGTATCGAGGGCTCTCGCCAGTTGCGCCTGCGACAACTCCCGCGCTCGGCGCAACTCCAGGAGAGGCAAACCAGCGAGCATTTCTCTCGTGCGCGCCGCTGAGCGCGCGCGCGACGACGACGTCATCGTCCTCGTAGCGAGGTCCCGGAACTTCTTGCGGTCAGTCATTGATCTTCCCCTCCTTCCGGAGTTCATCCAGGTGGATCTCGTATAGCGCGTCCGCCAGCGGGATCATCCGCTCATAGAACCGATCGTCGCCGGTCTTGTCTCCGCCAATCAGCAGCACGCCGGTCCGCAGTGGATTGAACGCGTACAAGACACGGTATGGCCGCCCTTCGTGCTGGATGCGCAGTTCGCGCAGCTTGGAAGTCCTACACTTCGGTTACGGCACCCAATCCGCGATGAACAGGTTGGTTTCTCCCGGCTTGGCATCATGCCTGTTCGACGCCCACACCAACTTCCGACCGTCCGGACTGAACATCGGAAACCCATCAAAGCTCTCGTGCGTCGTGACCTGCTCGAGTCCCGTGCCGTCGAGGTTCACGAGGAACAGGTCGAAGTTTCCACTGCGCGGCTGCTTGTAGTTTGACGAGAAGATCAACCGCCGCCCATCAGGAGTCCACGAGGGTCCGAAGTTCGCGCCACCAAGATGCGTGATCTGGTGCTGGTCACTGCCATCGGCATTCATCAGCCACAACTCCATCTTGTTTGGCCGCACAAGTCGCTGCGCGAGCAACTCGCGATACGCAACGAGCGAATCACCAACCGGATGCCACGCGCGATACACGATCTTCGTGCCGTCCGGCGACCACCATGGCCCGCCGTCATAGCCCGGCGTGCTCGTGAGCTTCCGCAGGTCGCTTCCATCCACGTTCATGGTGTAGATGTCGAGGTCGCCGTCCTTCAACGAGGTGAATACGACTTTTCTGCCATCAGGCGAGACCACGCCTTCCGCCGTGTACACACCGTAGCTGGTGAGCCGGCGCAACTCGCTGCCGTCTGGGCGCGCCGTGTACATGTCGTACGGGTCGAGCCGCCACACATATCCCTTCGATGGATCTGGCTTCGGCGGACAGTCGCGCTGCTCGGCGTGCGACGACCCGAACAGGATGCGCTGGTCATTGGCGAAGAAGAA
>JACMOE010000411.1 GCA_014378185.1 Gemmatimonadaceae bacterium
TCATGTTGGCATCCGTGGGCATGGCGTACCGCGGAATTGCACAAGGAGGGAGTGCCGCGGGCTCGCGCACCGTTCGAGTATGCGCCCCGCGTGTAGTCGATGCAACCTAGCCGTGTGCCCGGGTTGCGCGGTGATTTCCTGGCGGCGGAGCGCGCGGGCCACCCGGCGACGTCGGGGAACCAATCCTGCACACGGAGCGAGCATGGCACCATGGGCACACGAGCGGAGAACGTTCCCACCATGACTTTCCTTTCCGGCACGCCGGCGTATCCGCCGCTCGAGACGCCCGCATTTGACGATGCGCGCGCCCTCTTGAATGCCCGGGCGCTCTGCGCGCTGGTCTTCGGACCACCCGGTTCACGCCGCTTCGAAGTGCGGTACTGGGATGGCACGGTGGAGGACGCAATCACCTCGGCGCCGTACACGCTGGTCATCCATCGGGCTGGCGCACTCCGCCGCATGCTCCTGCCGCCCAACGAGCTGACCATCATCGAGGCACTGCTCTCCGGCGACGTGGACATCGAGGGCGACGTGGAGCAGGCGATGGGCATGGGCGACGGCATCAACGCGCGGCTCCGCAATCCCGCAACGCTCCTGGCGGCGTTCCGGCACCTGCGCGCACTGCCGAAGCAGGAGCCCATCGCCAACGTTCGCGCCTTGCGCTCCGAGCACACGGTCCGCGGCACGGGTGGCCTGCACCAACCGGAACGCGATCGCGCCGCCATCCGCTATCACTACGACGTAGGCAACGACTTCTACAAGTTGTGGCTCGACGAGCGCATGCTGTACTCGTGCGCCTACTTTGCGGACGGCCGCGATGCTGATGCGGAGCTCGAGGATGCACAGGTCGCAAAGCTCGACATCATCTGCAGGAAGTTGCGGCTGCAGCCCGGCCAACGCCTGCTCGACGTGGGCTGCGGCTGGGGCGCCCTCATCATGCACGCTGCCCGCAAGTATGGCGTCACGGCGCTCGGCATCACGCTCAGCGGCGCACAGGCGGAGCTGGCGCGCGCGCGCATCGCGGCCGAGGGGCTCTCGGACCGTTGTCGTGTCGAGATTCGCGACTACCGCCACCTCGGCGACATCCCGCCCTTCGACAGGATGTCCAGTATCGGCATGGTGGAGCACGTCGGCGTGGGCAACCTGCCGATGTATTTTGGCGCGCTGTACCGCGCACTTCGACCCGGTGGCCTGCTGCTCAATCACGGCATCGTGAGCGTCAGCGAAGCGCGGCCCAAACCGCGCTGGGATTTCCTCGAGAAACGCATCTGGAAGCGTGATGTGTTCCTCGATCAGTACGTGTTTCCGGACGGTCGGCTGGGCCCCCTCAGCGCCGTGATTGCCGGCGCGGAGTGCGTAGGCTTCGAGACGCGCGACGTGGAGAGCCTGCGTGAGCACTACGCGCTCACCCTGCGCGCCTGGCTCACCCGGCTCATGCGCCACCGCGACGAGGCCATCGCGCTCACGGATGAGCGCACGTTCCGCATCTGGCGCGCGTACATGGCGGGCTCCGCGTTCGGCTTCGCGACCGGCCGTTTGAACATCGTGCAGACGCTCTTGTCGAAGCCCGATGATACCGGCCATACAGAGGTGCCCCTGCGCCGGTCTGACCTGTTGTCGTCCTGAGCGAGCGAAGGGGGTTGCACGAGCCGCTTCCCCCGAGCGGCGTCTGGATGCTATGTTCGCCGCATGACGACCATCTCCCGGCACCCGCTCCGCATCACGGCCATCGCGTTGGCCCTTGTCCTGTCATGGGCGACGCTCGCCGTTGCCCACGACCTCTTCCTCAAACCCGACGCCTTCTTCGTCGCGCCGCATGGCACTGCCCACCTCACGGCGCTCAACGGCACCTTCTCCACAAGTGAGGGCACCGTGGCGGCGGACCGCCTGCTCGACCTCGCGATCGTGTCGCCCGACGGGCGAACGAAGGGTGACGCCAGCGCGTGGCGAGCAGAGGGCAAGGCGAGTCGGTGGACTGCGACTGTGGGCACTGCCGGAACCTATGTGTTCGGCGCCTCGCTCCGTCCGCGCCTCATTACACTCGACGGCGCGAAGTTCAACGCTTATCTGGCAGATGACGGGTTGCCCGATATTCTTGCCGCGCGCACTGCGGCCGGCGAGTTGGCCAAGGGGGCAACGGAGCGGTACGCCAAGCACGTGAAGGCACTGGTGCAGGTGGGCGACGCACGCACCGCGAGCTTCGGCACCGTGCTCGGCTACCCGGCCGAGTTGGTGCCGCTCACCAATCCGTACGTCGCCGTGCGCGGTGCACGGACCCTGCGCGTGCGCGCCCTTGTGGATGGCGCGCCGATCGCCAACCAGGTGGTGCTGGCCGGTGGTCGCACGGTGTCGGGTGGCCGCTTCAAGGAGCAGTCGGTGCGCACTGATGCCGCCGGCGAGGCCAGCATCCAGCTTGCGACGGCCGGCGTGTGGTACGTGAAGTTCATCCGCATGGCGAGGGTGCCCGCAGCGGCGCACGA
>JACMOE010000412.1 GCA_014378185.1 Gemmatimonadaceae bacterium
CGCGGGGCGTGTCGCTGGCGACTGTGGGTCGCGAGTGGGCGGCCGCACGCATGTGGCCCCGCCGCGAGCTCGAGGCGTGACGACGCCCCCGCCGCCGCATCCGGCGCCGATGACACCGGAACGGTGGCGCGCTGTGGACGCGATACTCCAGGCCGCGCTCGCGTGCGAACCCGTGCGACGCGATGCCGTCGTCGCGGCCGCGTGTGGCGCGGATGAGGCGCTGCGCATTGAGGTCGCGTCGCTCCTTGCGGCGCATGTCGATAGCGACGACGCGTTTCTGGAGCAGCCCGCCGCAGTGGCGCATTTGCCGACCGACCTGGCCGAGCGCCCGCTTCACGTGGCGCCGTTCGTTGACAGCGCGGTGCCGCGCGCGTTGGCGACGCGACCCAACGAGTGGTCCCCGAGTGCGGCGGAACCTGCGTCGCATGCAGCGGCGCAAGGACGCACCGTGTCCGCTCGCGCCACCCTTTACGTCGCAGCAGTGATGCTTGTCGTCGGAGTCATCGGTGGGCTGGTTCTCGCTCGCTCATCATTCGTTCAGCGCTGGACCGACGGCGCCTCGGCCATGGTGAGACCGGCGGGCGACGCTGGAATCACCGTGCCACCGGGTGCGGTGGGAAGCGTGTCGCTCGCAGTGGTCAATCGCGCTGGCCAGCTCGTTCGCGCCATTCCGGCGAATCGTCCATGGACGCCACGCTTCTCGCCCGACGGACATCGCGTCGCGTACGGCGCGTTCGGCGGTCGCGAGAGCAGCGATCTCTGGGTGACGGACCTCGACGCCGGCACGACACGACGGCTCACCGACGGCGACGCGGATGCCAACGACCCGCAGTGGAGCGCCGACGGCGCAAGCATCGCTTACTCGGCGAGGGCGCCGGGCGGCAAGGACGTGATGCTCTCAACGCTCAGCGGCGCGGCACCACGCGTGCTCGCGTCGCGACCAGGTACGCAGTTCCCGAGCGACTGGCTGCGCGACGGAAGCGCGCTGCTCGTGACGGAGGAGGCAGGCGACTCGCACGACATTCTCGTGCAGCCGTCGGACGGATCGCCAGCGGCGCCATATGTCGCGACGGCCGCGAACGAGACTGCTGCCCGCTTCTCGCCTGACGGGCGTTGGGTGGCGTACACCTCGGACGCATCCGGGCGGCCGGAGGTGTATCTCGACGCGTACCCACGCCACGGGCAGCGTGTGCTGGTCTCCTCAGGCGGGGGCGTGCACCCCGTGTGGCGCGGCGACGGACGGGAGCTGTATTACTGGCGCGACGGGGCGCTGGTGGCGGTGCAACTTGGTGTCGCGACCGGAAACCTTCCGCCGGTTCGCGTTGCACAGACGGTGTTGTTCCGCGCAAAGTATGACGTCGGCGTCAGCACGATGTACGACGTGTCACCTGATGGCCAGCGTTTCGTGATCGTGCGGCAGCCTTAGTCGTATGACGCTTGTGCTCGCCCCGCCCAGATGAACGAGCGCGCAGCGGGCAGCTCAGCGCTCACATCAGTCATCGTGGCCCGCCAACGAGTGTCTGCACCACCGCACCGGCTTGCGCCGCGCCGCCCATCTCATTGATGACATGCGAGATCGCGCCGCGGCCGCCGCCGAGCGACACAGTCACCATGTTGCGCAGTCGTACGCCGGGAGCGACGGGCACCTCGAAGGCGTGATCCGCCACCACGGCGGAATTTCTGTTGAAGAAGCAGTAGCTGCCGGGTCCCCACGCCTGATGGCTGGTGACCGCGGCATCCACGCGATAGGCGGCAAAGCCCATCGTGGTGCCACTCATCCACTCGGCCTGCGCAGGCACGTCATACGGCATCTCGTTCTGGAACATGTAGGTGCGCCCGCCGTTGCCATTCCATAGCACCTGGTGCTGCTGGTAATGCTCCACGAAGAGGCCATACATCGTCACGTCGCTGCCGTTCACTACCAGGCCGTTCGCCGCGGTGTTGGATGTCCACCCCACGCCGTTGCCGTGATCGGCGCGCCAGAGCCAGAGATGATCGCCGATGACGTCGTTGCTGTTGATCTCCACGGAGCGGGTTGCCTTGCCGACGCCGGCGCCGCCGACGCGAACGAAGAGATCGCTGAGCAGGGTGGGATTGGACGCGTGCCTGGCGGCCGAGCCGGCTGGTCCGACCTGCACGAGCAACGGTGAGTTGGTGGGGCCCGCATCCACGAGCAGGCCGGCGAGGGTCACACCGTCCACGTCGTCCACAATGATTGCGCTGACGCCGCCGTCTGGAACGAGGGTCGCCAACCCCAGACCGAGCACGATGGCGTTCCTCTTCGTGACGTGAAGCGGCGTATCCAGGTGGTATACGCCCGGCGTGATGATGAGGCTCTTGTTCCGCGCGAGGGCAGCGTTCATCGTCGCCGTGGAGGCGCCCGGCTTGATGATGACGAACTCGCTGAGCGGGTGCGACACACCGCGCGGCGTTCCCGAGTCCCAGGTGGTGCCACTCGCGCCGGAACGGAGCGCAGGAACGAAGACCTTCCACGCGCCGCGCCTGTCGACGATGAGGAACGGCTTCTCGCGGATGACGGGAGCGGCGTCGATCGTGGTGTACGGCGGATCCGGAAAGCTGTTCGCTGGCGCATGCGCGGTGCCGACGAATACCATGTTCCAGTTCGATCCCGTCCAGCTCCCGAGCGCGCTGTTGCGCGTGATCCACTGCTGCTGGCTCCCGGACTTTACCTGTCCGTCCACCTTGGAGTCAGCGAGGAAGCCGCCGCTGGACCAGCCGCCGTCGTCGAGCACGAGGTCGCCGCGGATGTGCATGCGGCGCATGGGCGCGGCCTGTGAAACAGCCCATTGGGTGAATCCACCGGATGGTACGACCGACATGTTCTCCACAATGCGCCAGAAATTCAGCGTCGCGTTCCCCTTTCTCCAGCGCGCATCGGCGCGCATGCCGCCATTGATCACGACGTCATCCGGCGACAGGCCGAGGCCGGATACCTGCGTGTAGAATCCGATGCGGGCGTCGACGTCGTACGTGCCGGGCTTGAACAGGAGCGCATACCGCGCCGCGCCGAACTCACTGGACTCCTGCGACGCAAAGATCGTGTCGAGCCTGGCCTGGATGACCGTGGCGGGAGTGGCCGGATCGAAGATCGTGACGTTGGGGCCGAAGTCCGGAGTTGTGCGGGGCGACTGCGCTGCAAGTGGAGCGGCGGCCAACGCAACGAGAAAAAGGTGGGTTCGCATGGCGCGAAGTGTGGTTCGTCACACCGGCCTCGTCAACGCAGTGCCATATCTGCGACGAGCGGGGCGAGCTGCATCGCCTCCTTGTCGACGGGGTCGACGAATACGCGATCTTCGCGCTGGACCGGGGACGGGCCCTGGGCTGGCGATCAGCCGGGATCTGGCTCGGGCCATGCACGGGGACATCAGATCATTCTCTGGCCAACCTCCAGCGCTCACATCACACATGCTGACCACACGAACGCTCGGCACGCAGGGCCTCACGGTCTCCACCATCGGCCTCGGCCTGATGGGGATGAGCCACGCGTACGGTACGCCGGAACAGCGGGATTTGCGCGAGTCCATTGCCACCATTCATCGCGCCATCGAGC
>JACMOE010000413.1 GCA_014378185.1 Gemmatimonadaceae bacterium
TCACGCCAGACGTGCCGCACATGCCGCTGCCCGCCCCCCAGGGCGCGCCGGTCGCGATTGCCGCGCTCTTCTGGAGGGTGGGGCTCCGGAGCATACGCAAGCGGGCCATCGGATGAACCACCAGGCGCCGTACTCCGAACCGTTCCGCCGTTTCGCCGAATGGCTCGCCGCGGCTGGAGCTCAGGGTCCCGTACTCATTCCCGAGCCGACGGCCTTCTCGCTGGCGAGCGTGGGACCCGATGGGCAACCGTCGGTGCGCATCGTGCTCCTGAAAAGCGTGGACGAGGGCGGCTTCGTGTTCTACACCAATCACGAAAGCCGTAAGGGCCGCGAAGTGCTGGCCCATCCGCAGGTCGCGCTGTGCTTCCACTGGATGCCGCTGGAGCGGCAGGTGCGCGTCGAGGGTGTTGCGAGCGTGGTGACCGCCGCGGAAGCGGATACCTACTTCGCCAGCCGCCCCCGTGGCAGCCAGGTCGGTGCGTGGGCGTCTCGGCAGAGCGAGCAGATACAGCAGCCCGGCGAGCTGGAGGCGCGCGTGCGCGAGGTGGAGCGCGAGTTCGAAGGGCGCCCCGTCACGCGTCCCGCGCACTGGTCCGGTTTCCGCGTCGTCCCCGCTCGCATCGAGTTCTGGCACGGGATGCCCAGCAGGCTCCACGAGCGGCACCTCTTCGTGCGCGAGGGAGACGGCTGGCGGACGGAGGTGCTCTACCCATGACGGGGGTCAGGCACCGGCGCCGTTCATTATCTTTTCGGCATGGAAATCAAAGCGTCAACCTGGAATATCGAGAAGGCTCGCGCCCTCTATAACATCGAAGGCTGGGGCGCAGGCTTCTTCGACATAGACGAACGCGGCCACGTCGTCGTCCGACCCGACAAGGAACATCCCGATCGCCAGCTCAGCCTCTACGAACTGGCGAACGACCTGGAGGAGCAGGGGGTCGCCCTGCCCGTGCTGCTCCGATTCTCGGATATCCTGCGCTCGCGCATCGAGTCGCTGAGCGAACGGTTCGCCAACGCCATCGCCGAGTACGAGTACACGGGCGGCTACACCACCGTGTACCCCATCAAGGTCAACCAGCAACGCCACGTGGTCGAGGAGATCGTGCAGTTCGGCGCCAAGCACGGCGTCGGGCTCGAGTGCGGATCCAAACCGGAGCTGCAGGCTGTGCTCGGGCTGTCCGAGAGCACCGAGCACCTTATCGTGTGCAACGGCTACAAGGACGACGAGTTCATGCGGCTCGCGCTCATGGGCCAGAAGCTCGGGCACCAGGTCTTCATCGTGATCGAGCAGCTCAGCGAGATCGATGTGCTGCTTGCCGCCGCGGAGGAGCTGGGTGTCAATCCCACAGCCGGCATCCGCATCAAGCTCGCGAGCACCGGCTACGGCCGGTGGAAGGAGAGCGGTGGCGAGAAGTCCAAGTTCGGGCTCAACGCCGCCCAGTTGGTGGAGGCCGTGGATCGCCTCCGCGCCGCGGGCCGCCTCGACATCATCAAGCTGATCCACTTTCACCTCGGCTCGCAGATCACCGACATCCGGTACATCAAGGCCGGCCTCCAGGAGGTCGCGCGCTTCTACGCGGAACTGCGTGCGCTCGGGGTGGATGTCACGCATGTGGACGTGGGTGGAGGACTGGGCGTGGATTACGACGGCTCCAATTCCACATCCGATGCCAGCGTCAATTACTCCCTCCAGGAGTATGCCAACGACGTCGTCTACACGCTGGCCGAGTCGTGCCGCGAGCTCGAGTTGCCCATGCCGCACATCATCAGCGAGTCGGGCCGCGCCCTCACGGCGCACCACGCGCTGCTGCTGCTCAAGGTGATCGACGTGGAGTCCGTCGTCGAGGTGCCGGTACCGACGCTCGCGGAGGACGACCATGCCTTGTTGCACGAGATGGCCGAGGACTACGAGGCCATGTCCGGCCCCAACGTGTCGCATCGCAAGGTGCGCGAGGTCTTCCACGACGTCACGTTCGACAAGGAACGCGCGCAGCAGCTGTTCGCCAGCGGCGTGCTGTCGCTTCGTGGTCGCGCGATCGCCGAGCAGATGTATCACGCCACCGTCAACGCGATATCGAAGATCGTGGTGCCGCATCGCGACGACTACGAGGACATCATCACCGACCTCGACGCGGTGCTCGTGGACCGGTATTTCTGCAACTTCTCCCTGTTCCAGTCGCTCCCTGACAGCTGGGCGATCGACCAGCTCTTCCCCATCATGCCCATTCACCGCCTGGATGAGGAGCCGACGCGGCGTGGCACCCTCCAGGACATCACCTGCGACTCGGATGGCAAGATCGATCGGTTCGTCGGCGAAAAGGGCGGAAATCCATCGCTCGAACTGCACGAATGGCGCGACGGCGATCCCTACATGCTCGGCATCTTTCTCACCGGTGCCTACCAGGAGATCCTCGGCGACCTGCACAACCTGTTCGGCGACACGAATGCGGCGCATATCCGCCTGACTACCTCCGGGTACGAGATCACGGATCTGGTGCACGGCGACACGGTGACGGAGGTGTTGAACTATGTGCAGTTCCGCGCGTCGGACCTGCTGCAGACCTTCCGCCGCAAGGTGACGCAGGTGAAGCACCTGAGCCGCACGGATGCGAATGCGTTCATTGCGGATTATGTGGCTGGTCTGGAGGGGTACACGTACCTCGAGGGCGAGGCCGCGCAGTGAGGTCGACCCACAACTGGTAAACTGGCTGCGCAAAACTCACGACCATTGGTTCTCTGTCGTGAGTCATGAGTGAGGAGTCGCCGGATGAGCTTCAGTGGCTCGAATGCCGAGTTGCCAGCCACGAGTTGCCGCTGCAACTTCGGTCAGCGCCGTGCTCGCGGCGCTACCGTCCCCAGGAGAACAAACGTGCACAAGATCAGTCTCTCCGGCCTCCTGCTCGCTGCAGGGGCCATGTCCGCAGGCGCGCAGAGCCAGCAGGACGCGTCCCGCCTCGTCGTCACCCCCGCGACGCGTACTGTCGTCGCCGGTGAAACGCTCCAGCTCATGGCACAGCTTCTCGACGCGAATGGAAAGCCTGTGCCCAACGCGACGATCACCTTTCGCCCCGCTGGCGCGCCCTTCGAGGGCACCGTCGACACCACGGGACTCGTGCGCTCCGGCGCCACGGGCACCCTCCCGGTGGCCGCCATCGCACTGGTGCCCGGCCAGAAGCCGGTGGTGCAGCGGTTCGATGTCGCGATGGTCGCTGGCGCGCCCGCGCGCATCGATGTCTCGCCACGGCCGGCGCGGTTGCTGCCCGGCCAGCGCATGCGTCTTGGTGCCAGCGTGTATTCGAGCGCCAACGATCCGCGCGCCGACAAGGTGCAGTGGAGCAGCTCGGCGCCCGCTGTCGTGAAGGTCGGGCCTGACGGCGCTCTCCAGGCCGTTGCCGCCGGCAAGGCGATCATCTCGGCCAGCGACGGCGCCGCCACCACGCGCGTCCCGATTGAAGTCGTCGCGGCGCAGGTCGCAACCGTGGAGGTGCTCCCCGCCACCACGCAGGTTCGCACAGGCGACGTCGTGCGCTTCAGGGCCATCGTGAAGGACGCCGCCGGCCGGGAGATCAGCGGACTCACGCCCAGTTGGCTGTTCACGCCCGGCAAGGGCATGGTCGATCCCGACGGTGCGTTCGTCGCCTACGAGCCAGGCAACTACCAGGTGACGGCCAACTTCGGCAATCGCAGCGCGGATGCGCTGGTCACCGCCGCTGACCGCGACGTGAAGCGTCCGATCAAGGTGGTGGGCAAGCTGCTGCGCACCGCGTTTCCCACCAGCGAAGTGTGGCTGCATCCCAACGGCAACGTCGCGTACCTCGGTACGCACCTCGGCGGCGACCGCGTGTATGCCGTGGACATCAGCAACCCGGCCAACCCCACCATCGTGGACTCCATCGTCGTCAATGCGCGTGA
>JACMOE010000414.1 GCA_014378185.1 Gemmatimonadaceae bacterium
GCATCGGTGAGCGCGAGCGAGTTGAAGACCGTGAGCGTGCCGATGCCGCTGGCATCCGCAATGGGAGTGACCTCCACGTAGCTCTCGAGGCCCTGATGCACGCTGTTCGCCACATTCGTGCGCTCGGTGAAGACCACGCCGGATGCGTCAGTGCGCGTGCGCAACCCGACGCGATCGTGGTTGTCGAGGCGGAATACACCAACGTCGAAACGGACACGGTCGTCGGCCGCCGTTCCGCGCCACCCGAGGTCGAGGCTGATGCCGCGCGCGTCGCGCAACGCGGGATCGATGCGCGACACACTGCCAACCGGTGTCAGCACACTGTAGTCAAGCGGCCGATACGACTGCGATGCATTCGCATAGATGGACGTGGTCGCACTCGCGAGCCACGTGGCGCCAAGGGCCGCCAGCGGAATGGTGCGCGACTTTGCCTGCGGCGCGAAGGTGGTGTCCGTGTAACCGATCACGGTCGAGCGCAGCGACTCGATGCGCAGGCCGGGCGCGACAGACAAGCGGAGCCCGAAATGCACGGCATTCTCGAACCAGGCGGCGACATTGCGCGTGGTGAAGCGGAGGTCGTATCCGTACTCCGTGCCGTGTTCGAGCGACAGGTCGAAATCCGCTCCGGTCGTGCCCTCGCCGCCGCCCTGCCGCTGCATGCGTCCATCGAACCAGCGTGCGCCCGCGGCAATGGTGGAGGAAACGCCGAGGAGGTCGTAGTCCGTACGGAGCCGCAGTTCCTCGGTGACATTCCTGAAACCCTCGCGCTGCACCTCGCGGTTGTCGACGTGGCCCGTGGCCGGATCGATGATGTCCAGAGCACCTGGCCCACCGTCTTCATTGCGCCAGACGAGTGAGCGCGCACTGCGCAGGTACGACGTGATGCTTTCGACACGCGTGTTGCGCGATGGCGACCACGCCAGGGTGGCCGATGTGACGTTCCATGGCGACGAGAGCCAGTTGCGCGCGCGGAACGATTGGCGCGCGCCTGCTGCGAATTGTTCGTCGGACAAGCCGCCCGGCATGTGGATGCGGTTGCGCAGCGCGGAGTAGTCGAGCGAGGCGCTGAGCGCAGGCGTGAGCGTGGCGCTCACGGCGGCGTAGCTCGTCGTCTGGAGCAGGTCCGAGTTGGGGCGCCAACCGTCCTGCGACTTTCGCTGCACGGCGCCGAACCAGCGTACCGCCCCTGCCCCGCCGCCCGACGACGCGAAGATGTTGTTGAGGCCGTCCGACCCGGCGGTCTGCTGTGCCGAGATCGCGAAGGGCCTGGATGCATCCCCGCGTCGCATCACGTAATTCACGACGCCGCCGAGCTGCGTGCCGAACTGGAGGCCGCCAGCGCCACGAATGATCTCCACCCGTTCAACGGACTCCAGCGGCGGCAGGTAATAGACCTCCGGATAGCCGTACGGGTCCGCGGCAATGCCCACGCCGTTCTGCCGCACGTTCATCTCGATGGACTGCGTGGGATTCAGGCCGCGAATGGCAATGCCGTTCGACGGAAAGCCGGATCCCTCCGTCTCGGCGACCACGAGTCCCGGCACGCGACCCAGCACCTGTCGCGCAACGTTCTGTGCCGCATTGGCACCCATGCTGTCCACGAGGATGACTTCGGTCTTCTTGCCGGTAAGCAGGAGTGCGCCGTATCGCTCGGGCAGGAAGGTGATGGTCTTGGGGACCGACGTGGACGTGATACGCACGGCGTCGAGGACGTGCGCCGAGCTGTCGCGGGGTGGCACGGTGGGCTGCTGCGCGAACAGCGTGAACGGCGCGAACACGGCGGCGAGGATGACGGTGCGGCGGAGAATCCTGAACACTGGCAAGCCTGAAGAATCGTGTGTGGGCACGAAAGGATCACGCGGTGGCGTGGCGATTTTCAATGATATTCGGTAATCCCGAGTAATTCAATCGGAATTATAAACTATTTGATAGTCGTACGTACTTGGCAGCCAACGCCGTACAAGTACCATTCTGCAGGGCCACTTCGCGAGAACTGCGAGATACCCCTCGTAGCAGCGGTACTGGTACTGCGTTGGAACCTTGGTACTTCGTACTATTGTCTTGGGTTGGTACTCGCGCATGACGGCCGTTGCGCCCACCCTCCGCTCGACTAGCTTCCAACCAGCCGCCAGGGGTACTCCAGTGCGTACTGGAGTTGAGACAGTCCCTTGGAACCTGATCCGGATGACACCGGCGTAGGGAGCGCGGCGTGCCGTCACACGGCCAGTCTCCGCCCGCGGAGCAACCGTGCGCGTCACTCGCCCCGGGGACGCATCTGTTCGCGCCACCGGCCCCATGCGGATCCAGCTCGAGCCGCAGGCAGGAGACACGATGGCGACGACCGCCCATTCCTCGACCCCCGTCGGGGACATGCAGTACGGTGATGCCTTCCCCAACTCGCGGAAGGCGTTCGTGGAAGGGCCTCACGGCATCAACGTGCCGTTTCGCGAAATCGCCCTGTCGGGCGGCGAGCCGCCGCTTCGCGTCTACGACACCAGCGGACCACTCGGCATACCGGTGCGCGAGGGATTGCCGGCACTGCGCGAGGAGTGGATCCTCGATCGCGGGTCGGTGACGCCGGTAGAGCGAAGCTACAGGCCCGTGACGGGCACGCGCACCGTGGAGCTTCCGTCGGGCCTCAACCGGCCCGCGCTGCGCGGCACCGGCAGCGTGACGCAGATGTCGTATGCGCGCCGAGGCGAGATCACGGCGGAAATGGAGTTCGTCGCCCTGCGCGAGGACATGCCGGCCACGCTGGTGCGCGACGAAGTGGCACGCGGCCGCGCGATCATCCCGGCCAACATCAATCACCCGGAGCTGGAGCCGATGATCATCGGCCGCGCCTTCAAGGTGAAGGTGAACGCCAACATCGGGAACTCCGCCGTTTCCTCGTCCATCGAGGAAGAAGTCGAGAAGCTGCGGTGGGCCACGCTCTGGGGCGCGGATACGGTGATGGACCTGTCCACGGGCCAGCACATTCACGAGACCCGCGAGTGGATCATCCGCAATTCCGCGGTGCCCATCGGCACGGTGCCCATCTACCAGGCGCTCGAAAAGGTGGGCGGCGTGGCGGAGGACCTCACGTGGGAAGTGTACCGGGATACTCTCATCGAGCAGGCCGAGCAGGGCGTGGACTACTTCACGGTGCATGCGGGGGTGCTGCTGCGGTACGTGCCGATGACAGCCAACCGGCTCACGGGCATCGTGTCGCGCGGCGGATCGATCATCGCCAAGTGGTGCCTCTCGCACCACAAGGAAAGCTTCCTCTACACGAACTTTCGCGAGATCTGCGAGATCATGCAGGCGTACGACGTCTCGTTCTCGCTCGGCGACGGCCTGCGGCCGGGATCGATTCGGGGTGCGAACGACGAGGCGCAGTTCGCCGAGTTGCGCACGCAGGGTGAGTTGAACCGGATCGCGTGGGAGTTCGACGTCCAGACCATGAATGAGGGCCCGGGCCACGTGCCCATGCACCTCATCAAGGAAAATATGAACAAGCAGCTCGAGTGGTGCCAGGAGGCACCGTTCTATACGCTCGGACCGCTCACCACCGACATTGCGCCGGGCTACGATCACATCACGAGCGCCATCGGCGCGGCGCAGATCGGCTGGTACGGCACGGCCATGCTCTGCTACGTGACTCCCAAGGAGCACCTGGGCCTGCCCAACCGCGACGACGTGAAGACCGGCGTGATCACCTACAAGATCGCTGCACACGCGGCGGACCTGGCCAAGGGGC
>JACMOE010000415.1 GCA_014378185.1 Gemmatimonadaceae bacterium
CATCGGGCCGCCCGCTTCCAAAGACAGCTACCTGAGCATGCCCACCCTGATTGCGGCCTGCGAAATCACCAACGCCGACGCCATTCACCCCGGCTACGGCTTCCTCTCGGAAAACGCGGAATTCTCGCGCATCTGCGCCGAGAATGGCATCAAGTTCATCGGAGCCTCGCCCGAGATGATTAACCAGATGGGCGACAAGGCCACGGCCAAGGCGACCATGATTAAGGCCGGGGTGCCGGTGGTGCCGGGCTCGGTGGGCCTGCTCGACTCAGTGGAACAAGGCAAAAAGCTGGCGAATAAAATAAAGTACCCCGTCATCATCAAGGCCACGGCCGGCGGCGGCGGGCGCGGGATGCGCGTCATCAATTCGGACGACGAGTTTCAGAAAGCCTGGGACGACGCCCGCACCGAGTCGAAGGCCGCCTTCGGCAACGACGGCATGTACCTGGAAAAATACGTGGTGGAGCCGCGCCACATCGAAATTCAGATTGTGGGTGACCAGTTTGGCCACGTGTGCCACCTCTCGGAGCGCGACTGCTCCATTCAGCGTCGCCACCAGAAGCTGGTGGAGGAAGCGCCCTCGCCGTTCATGACCGACAAGCTGCGCGAAGCCATGGGCAAAGCCGCCATCAAAGGCGCGGCTAGCATCGGCTACGAAGGCGTGGGCACCATCGAGTTTTTGGTGGACAAAAACCGCGATTTCTATTTCATGGAGATGAACACCCGCATCCAGGTGGAGCATCCTGTCACCGAGATGATCACCGGCGTGGATCTCGTGAAGGAGCAGATTCGCGTGGCCGCGGGTGAGCCGTTGTCCATTCGCGAGCTGCCACCGTTGCGCGGCCACGTCATCGAGTGCCGCGTCAACGCCGAAGATCCCAATCGCAACTTCCAGCCGTCTCCCGGCAAGATCACGACCTATCATCCGCCCGGCGGCAATGGTGTGCGCATCGATTCGCACGTGTACGCCGGATATTCGGTGCCACCCTACTATGACTCCATGATCGCGAAGGTGATCTGTCAGGGTCGGGATCGCCCGGAGGCACTGGCCAAGATGCAGCTGGCGCTGGAAACGTTCATCATCGAAGGGCCGATGACCACCATTCCATTTCTCGCGCGTGTCATGCAGAACCCGCGGTTCCAGAGCGGCAACGTGGACACCAGGTTCCTCGAGCGTGAACCGGAATTGATGAAGGAGCCGGTCTAAGGTGCGCGTCGACGTGTTGTTCGGCGTGCAGCAGCTCACCCCACAGGATGTGCAGGGGCGCGTGGTGGCCGTGATCGACGTGCTGCGTGCATCGACGACGATTGCCGTGGCGCTGGCCAACGGTGCGCGGGCGGTCATGCCCACCGAGAGCCCCGACGACGCGGTCACGCGCTCCAAGCAACTCGAGCGCGGTGCCTACCGGCTGGCGGGTGAGCGCCGCATGCTCAAGATGGAAGGGTTCGACCTCGGCAACTCTCCCGTGGAGCACAGCCGCGAGGCGGTGGAGGGAAAGACGATCCTGCTGTCCACCACCAACGGCACCAAGGCACTCCTGGCGGTGCAGGGCGCGCGTGACGTCGTCGTCGCTTCGTACGTCAACCTGGCGGCGGTGAGCACCATGCTTCGAACGGCGCTGCGCGGGGGGGCGGACATCACGCTCGTCTGCGCCGGACACGAGCGGCAGTTCGCGCTCGAGGATGCCGCGTGCGCGGGCCGCTACGTGCATGCCGTGTCAAAGCGCCTGTCCGGGCTGGTCCTCAACGACGCCGCATTCGCGGCGTCCCTCATCGACAAGAAGTTCGGCGACAACCTGATGCGGCTGTTCACCACCGCGGCGCATGGCCGGGCCCTGGCCGCCGCGGGATTCGGAGATGACCTGACTGCCTGTGCGGCGGTTGATTCGTTCTCGGTCATTCCCGTCTATCAGGACAGGCAGATCACCCTGCTGGGGCCCGATCGCGAGCGGTAATCCCCGTGGGTAGCACTGGTCTCCGGCGCGAGCTTGCGGGTATCGCGCTTCTCCTCTTCGCCGTGTTCCTGGCCGGTGCGCTTGCCGCGTACGGGCTTGCGGAGCTGCGCACGGGCATCAGCGTGCGCGCCAATGTTGGCTGGCTTGGCTATTGGCTGGCGCGCCCGCTCATTGCGCTCGTGGGATGGCCCGCCGCGGTGCTCATGCCGTCGGTGCCGGCGGTGCATGCCCTGCGGCTCTTCGGGCGACTCGAGTCCGATACCGACCGATCCTGGATGATCTTTCTCGCCGGAATCGTGGCGCTGCTGCCTATCGCCGTGGCTCTCGCGATCGGCACGCCGCCGGCCGGCGAAATTTCCGGAGCCGCAGGGCTCTGGGGCGGGTTCGTCGCCTTCTATTGGCGGCAGTTTCTCGGGGGGTTTGGCGCGTGGGTCGTCGTAGCCCTCGCGGTGAGCGCGCTTGCCGCAGCGACCTTGCGCTGGAATCCTGTCCGGATGCTCGTGGGCCGAAAGGCCATGCCCGTGGCGCCCGCAGCGTCGGAACCCGTCGAGGAGCCCTACGCGCCGCCCAGGCGGCGGCGCAAGAAGGGAGAGCCGCAACCGCTCGCGCTCGCGCTGGAAGGATCGCCGGAGGAATTCGCGTCGATCGGCTCCGACCCGCTGGAGAGTGCCATGCGCGCCCCAGCGTCTGCCGAGGCCGATGCGAAGGAAGAGGCGGCCATCA
>JACMOE010000416.1 GCA_014378185.1 Gemmatimonadaceae bacterium
ATCGCGGTGCCGCCACCCAAGATGCAGCGCGTGGCGCCGCCATCAAAGGGGAGGCGTGGAGGACGGTGAGCCGGTCGGACCGTTTTTCGTCGTATTCACCCACACGGGGACGTCGCATGTGGGCTCAAGCGGGCCGCGACGTCCGGACCCTGGCAACTGGAGACGGCAGATGACTGGACGGAGGAAGCGAGACAGCGAGTGGACGCAAACGGCGCTCCGAGCGGTAGGCGCTGCGGCGTTCTTGGCCGCGATCGCGTGCAGTGAGTCACTGGGTCCGAACGAGCCGGCGGACAGCTATGGTCCGTTCGGCGCGTGGGCGGCCGCCGCTCGCATCGAGACCGTGGCGCCCGGCGCGCACCCGAACTTCAACACGGCCTCGGCTGAGGGGTGCCCTTCGATGTCCCGCGACGGCAAGACCTTCTTCATGGCGTCGAATCGTCCGGGTAGCCAGGGCCTCGACATCTGGGTGGCTCGCCGCTCGAGCACCGACCAGCCGTGGGGCGAGCCAACGAACATGGGGGAGCCGGTCAACTCGGCGGCAAACGACTTCTGCCCCATGGCGTCGCGCGACGGTCGTGAGTTCTACTTCGTGAGCAACCGGCCCGGGGGGTGCGGCGGTGACGATATCTACGTCACGCGCTTCCGCGACGACGGCACGGTGGAGGCGCCGCAGAACCTCGGTTGCAGTGTGAACAGCGCCGCGAACGAGGCGGGGCCGGTGCCAATCGCCGAGCCCGGCGGGCGCGTGCTCCTCTACTTCTCGAGCACGCGCGCCGGCGGCGCGTTCCCCGAGCCCGACGGGGCGACAAGCGGTGACGCCGACCTGTACGCGAGCGTGGTCAGCAGCGGAAGCTACGGAGCGCCGACGCTCGTGGCTGGCGTCAACAGCGCGCAGGAGGACGGACAGCCGTACATCCAGCGCGACGGGCTGGAGCTGTACTTCTTCAGTACACGTCCGGGCGGCTTCGGTGCGCAGGACATCTGGCGAGCGACACGCGCGCGGACCGAGGATGTCTGGTCGACTCCGGTCAACCTCGGCGAGAGCGTCAACAGTGCCGCGGCGGAAACAAGGCCCTCGATGTCCTGGGACGGCACCAGCCTGTTCTTCGGATCGACACGGACGACGAACGAAAGCAACATCTATGTGAGCACTCGCTCCACGACGGCCGCATCGAGACGCTGAACGCGGGCGATGCGCGGAGCCGCGTGCGTCAGGGCGCTCGTCGCAACGAGTCATCGAGTTGCGCGAGCGCCCACGCCGCGTGCGCCCGCACCAGCGGTTCCTCGTCCGCCAATGCGGCGGTCAGCGATGACAGCGCAGATGGGTCACCCGCATCGCCAAGCACGACAGCCGCATTGCGCTTCAACCCCCGCAGCTTCGCGCGCTTCATCGGTGAGCCCTTGAAGGCAGCCGAGAATTCCTCCTGTGTCATCGCGAGCAGGGCACGCGCGAGGGTTTGCGCATCCTTCCCGGCGATGAACTCTCGCGGCGCAAACTCCTGCACCTTCAACGCCTGCGCGAACTTGATGTTGAACGGGCACACCTCCTGGCAGATATCGCACCCATACAACAGCTCACCCATCGGCTCTCGCAACTCGACCGGTATCTCCCCCTTCAACTCGATCGTGAGGTACGAAATGCACCGCGTGGCATCCAGCTCGCGTGGCGCAACGATCGCATTCGTCGGACACGCCTCGATGCACCGCGTACACGTCCCGCAGCGGTCCGCCTCGAACGGCGCATCCACCACCATCTCCAGGTCCAGCACCAGGCAGCCCAGGAAGAAGAACGACCCCAGCGTGGGATTCAGCAGGTTGGTGTTCTTGCCGAACCACCCCAGCCCGGCCCGCCGCGCGAGATCGCGCTCGAGCAGCGGCCCGGTGTCCACGTACGCCTTGCCGGCGATGGTGCGCCCCGCGTCGCGCTCGAGGCGCGCGTGCAACTCGCGCAACCGGCCCTCCATCACGTCATGGTAGTCATCCCCGCGCGCATACCGCGCCACCGGACCACTCGGCTCACGTCCGCCATAGTCCAGCGCGACGACAATCGCATGCGTGGTGCCCGGAACAGGTCGTCGCGAGTCGCGCCGCTTCTCCGCGCCACGTGCGAGA
>JACMOE010000417.1 GCA_014378185.1 Gemmatimonadaceae bacterium
CCCGTCATCGTCGGCGACGAGGAAATGGGGCGCGTGCATGGCGATGAACGACTCGGTCCTCGGCAACAGCGTGCCGTCCGCGACGTTCCGGTCGATGAGTCGCCGGATGGCGTGCGCGTCGGTGGATGTCGCCGTGCGGACGCGCATGATTGAACGTGCGCTAATGACCGGCCGCCGGCGCGCGCGCCAGCAAGTCACGTGGCGAATGCACGTCACGCAGCAACTCGACCGCACGCCCGAAGGCAGCATCATCTCGTAACGCGCGCTCGAATTCCGCCGTCGGCCCGAACACGTATCGGGACACCTGCCCCCCGAGCGTGCTATTCACCAGCACCGTGGACGAATCGAACACGGCGCGGGCCATCGTGATACCACGGGCCTGCATGCGGCGAAAGAGTTCGTCGCGCATCGCCGGCGAGACGGCGAACGCCGGATCGGTAATGGTGTGGGACGCCTTCAGCGACAAGGCATACTCCACGAGGGCATCGCGAAATGACGGCACCTTGGCCCCGAGCGCGCGCTGGAATGCCTTGTCGCCCGCCGTGAATACGCGGTTGGCGACTTCCACGTCGGGCACGATGCCGCCGCCGCCCAGCACCGTGCGCCCCGCGTCGGTCCGGAACTTTGGTCGGGGCGGAGTCGAATCGGCCTTCGGGCGCACATCATCGCCCGGGTCGGCAACGGGCGCGCGCGGACGGTTGATGCTGCGACCACTCGGCGTATACCACAAAGCCGTCGTGACCTTGAGGCCGCCGGTCTCGATGCGGAAGACCCGTTGTGCGCTGCCCTTGCCGTACGTGGCGGTGCCCACGACGAGGGCGCGGTCGTGATCCTGAAGTGCGCCGGCAACGATCTCGCTTGCGGACGCGGTCGCGCTGCCAGCGAGCACGACGACCGGCATCGTGGCCCACCGCTGCGGCGCCTGGTCTGCAAAGACGCGGGTTTCCTCCGCGCTGCGTCCACGCGTCGACACAATCGTCTGCGAGGGATCCAGGAAGAGGTCGGCCACGTCGATACCCTGGCCGAGTAGTCCACCCGGGTCCCCGCGCAGGTCCAGGATCAGCGAGCGGGCCCCTGCACCACGCAGTGAATCGATGGCCAGCGTGAGGTCTGCCGCAGCCCGCTCACTGAAGACGGAAAGGCTGACGTAGCCGATGCCGTCGCGGACGATGAACGGATGCTGAACCGGATTCACCTCGATCGTCCGGCGCACGAGCGTGAATGCCATCCGGTCCGTGACCCCCGCACGCTCGACGAGGAGATGCACCGTTGAGCCCGGCGCGCCGCGCAACGTCTTGAGTGCCTCGTCGGTCGTGAGCCCACGCGTGGTCCTGCCGTCGATTGTCGCGATGCGGTCGCCGGTGGCGAGACCCGCGCGCTCCGCGGGGGAGCCCGGCAGCGTGCCGATGACCGTCACGCCACTGTCGCGAACGTCCATCTGGATGCCGACACCCGCGTAGCGTCCGGTGGTGCTCTCGTCGAGACGCGAGAGGCGGCGCGTGTCGAGAAAGACCGTGTGCGGGTCGTGCAGTTCGCGCAGCGCCCCGTCGATGGCGTGCCGGTACAGGGTGGAATCCGCAAGCGCATCCACGTAATCGCGGCGGAGATGCTGGAGCACTTCATCGAACAGGTGCCCGCCCGCCGCGCCGCCCCGACCCGGCGCGCGAGCGCCGTGGTCCATGAGCCATCCACCAGTGATCAACACGCCGGAGAGAAACGCGGCTGCCGCGATGCTTCTGCTTTTCATGGATTCATGTGGGTGCGCACGCGCTCATGAGCACGTACCCGGCCAGCGCTGATTCACCACTGCCTGGATGCGCGCCGCCACGTCGTCTTCCGAGCCCGCCGCATCCACCGGCACGATGGAGCCACACTCGGGGTGCGTCGCCTGCCATGCAGGCTCGGCGAACGCGCTCAGCGCCGCCGACACGCGGTCGTGGAACGAGTCACCCATGGCCTCCATGCGATCGTGCGCGGACGCGCGCGCGCCGGCGCGCACGAGGCCCTCGCGCGCCGGGAACAGGAGGAGGATCGTGACATCGGGCACCAGGCCGTGTGTGGCGAACCGATTCGCGCTGCGCACCTCCGCCTCGTCGAGTCCATGACCCGCGATCTGGTAGGCGTACGTGGACAGGAAGAATCGGTCGAGCAGCACCACGTCCCCCCGCGACAGGGCGGGACGAATAGCCCGGTCCACGAGCTGAGCACGCGACGCCATGAACAGCAGCGCCTCCGCACGTGGGTCGATGTCCGACGCACGGTCGAGCAGCAGGCGACGCACCTCGGTGCCCAGCGGCGTGCCGCCGGGCTCGCGCAGGCACACGTGCGGCACGGTGCGCTGCGTGAGGAGCGCCGACAGGCGCGCGAGCTGGGTCGACTTGCCGGACCCCTCGCCGCCCTCGAACACGATGACCCGTCCTCCGATCCCGCGCGCTGTCACGCCGTCACCCCAGCGTGATGATGGAGCTCTGTGCCCCCTTCTCGATGCCGTCAACGATCCAGTCGTTCACCTTGGCCATCGTCTTGTCGAAGTTCTCCTGTGCGGCCACGAGCCGCTGGTACACCGACTTGCTCTGCACCTGTCCGAGCAACCCGTCCAGTTCCTGCTCCATCTCCTCCGTGGGGCGCTCCCCGCGCTGGATCATGGACTGCGCATTGAGCCGCAGCTCTTCCATCTTCTTGAGCAGCGCGACCGCATCGATATCCTCGCCGAGCGCATCGTTGGCGCGCTTGACCGCCTTGTACTCCGTGCTCTGTCCGATCAGCCGGCCGAGCTCCTTCGCCTTGTCCTCGATCATCCCTGCTCCTCCCGTCGTCGTGCGACCACGAATCGTTCGCGGCCGGTGAGGTCCTGCACCACACGCACGTCGGCATATGCGCCATGCGCGACAGCGAGCGCCGCGACCGTCGCGGCCCGCCGTGCATCCACTTCCAGCGCGAGCACCCCGTGGGGCGCCAGCAACCCGGCAGCCTCGCGCACGAGTCGGGCCGTTGCCGCCATCCCGTCATTTGCCGAGAACAGGGCCACGGGTGGCTCCCAGTCACGCACGGACGATGGCAGCGCCGCGGCCTCGGCAAAGGCAATGTAGGGGGGATTGGACACCACGGCGCGCAAGCCGCGTTCGGTCACGGGACTGAGGAGCGAGCCGTGGCGAAGCTCCAGCGTCGTCGTGGACGCGTGTGCGTATCGAGCCGCATTTTCCCGCGCGATGGCGAGCGCATCGAGTGACAAGTCCGTGGCAATCACGCGCGCGAAGGTGCCTTCCGTGGCCAAGGCAACGGCGATGGCTCCGGAGCCGGTACCGACATCCACCGCGGTGCCACCCGTCTCGTGGCGCGTGAGTTCGAGCACGATGTCGACGAGCACTTCGGTTTCCGGACGCGGAATGAGGACGCGCGCGTCCACATGCAACGTGAGGTGGCGAAAGGCGGCGCGTCCCGCGGCGTACTCCAGCGGCATGCCGCTGGCGCGGCGGATCGCCGCGGCCGTCGCCGCCTCGGCATCGGACACGGACATCGGCTCGTTGCGCGCGACACTCGGCCAGTGACGCGGCATGTCGTGCAGCAGCGCGAGCAACTCGCGCGCCTCGTCCGGCGATCCCATGGTGACCGCCATGCGCGCGACCACGTCGCCCACGGCTTCGCCGCTACTCACCAAGCTGCTCCTCGACATCAGCAAGCTTCAATGCGTCGATGATCGGCTCGATGTGGCCGTCCATCACCGCGGCGAGGTCGTGCGTGGTGAATCCGATACGGTGATCGGTGATGCGGCTCTGCGGGTAGTTGTACGTACGAATCTTGGCCGAGCGATCGCCCGTGCCCACTTGCGACTTCCGCATCTTCGATCGCGTTGCTTCCGCCTCCGCCACGCGCAGGTCGAGCAGCCGCGCGCGCAGCACTTCCATGCCCTTGAGCTTGTTCTGCAGCTGCGACTTCTGGTCCTGCTGGGAGACCACCAGCCCGGTGGGCAGGTGCGTGATACGCACCGCGCTGTCCGTGGTGTTGACGCTCTGTCCGCCCGGTCCGCTCGCGCGAAACACGTCGATGCGAAGGTCCTTGTCCTCGATCCGGACGTCCACTTCTTCCGCTTCGGGCAGCACGGCCACCGTCGCGGCCGAGGTGTGGATGCGCCCCTGCGTTTCGGTCGCCGGCACACGCTGCACGCGATGGACTCCGCTCTCCCATCGCATGGCGCCAAAGGCGCCCGCGCCCGACACCTTGAACACCGCCTCCTTGACGCCGCCCAGCGTGCCGTCGGAATGCGAGATGGTTTCCCGCTTCCAGCCAGAGCGCTCGATGAAGCGCGTGTACATGCGAAAGAGGTCGGCCGCGAAGAGGGCCGCTTCGTCGCCGCCGGTGCCAGACCGGATTTCGATGATCGCGTTGCGGTCGTCGAGCGGATCGTGCGGCAGGAGGGCGGGCTTGAGCCTGGCCTCCAGGTCAACGATGCTCGACTGGAGTTGAGCGACCTCACGTCCGGCCTCATCGGCCATTACGGGGTCGCCCACAACGGAAACAAGCTCGCGGGCTTC
>JACMOE010000418.1 GCA_014378185.1 Gemmatimonadaceae bacterium
TCGAATTTCACATTGCTCGCATCGAACACGTTCGCGCGGACGGAGACTTCCTGTCCGTAATTGCGCACCTGTCCGAGGTTCTGGAAGCGGGTGTTGCCCGCACCGAGAGACGGGGCCAGCACCACGTTGACGAGATCGTCAGTCGTGCGCTTGTCATAGGCCGTGTACTCGACACTGATGCGATCGTGAAACAGTCCGAGATCAAATCCGCCCTCTGTCTCGGCAGACCGCGCCGGCTTGAGGCTCGAATTGCCCGGCCCGCCCACCGTGAATCCAGGAACGTCCGCGCCTCCGACATTCACGGCAACTGGACTGAAGAACAGTTCCGAGGCCCGGAATCCCGGGTTCTGCCCAGACACGCCGTATGCGGCACGCAACCGGAGCAGGCTGACCGCACTGAGACGCTTGGGAAAGAAATCCTCTTCACCGATGACCCATGATCCGCTGAAGGCCGGGTAGATGATGTTCTTGAAGTTCTGGCCAAACGCGCTGTTCTTGTCGCCGCGAACAGCCGCGGTGAGAAACACCCGGTCGCGCCACGCGAGCTGCTCGCGGCCATAGGCGCCAAGCAATTTGACGTCCTGGTTCACCTCGCCCACGGCAAAGCGGGCGTTGGTGCCATTGAGGGACTCCGTGCCCGAGAGGAGCTTGGCACCGAAGGCATCCGTCCGGCGGAAGAGGTTATCGGTGTACTGGCCGCCCAGCGACGACGAGAGCTTCAGCGTCGGCGTTGCCTCGTAGTTTGCCGTGCTGTTCAGGGTTATTGTGTAGTTCGAGATCACGGCCCGGTTTGCTTGGCGACTGCCCTCGGGCAGGGAGCCGAAAAACACCTGGCTGGGTGGGACGGTCTCGTTGTCGAAGCGGCCGTTGACGTCAGCGCCGGCCGTACCGGTGAAGGTCAGCCAGTGGAGCGGTTGGTAATTACTGGTCACGCTGCCGATGAAGCGCTGCACCTGCTGGCGCGTGTTGATGGCATAGATGTCCTGTGGCACCTGTCCGCTGATGTAGCCGCGGCTCGTGGTGTCCGTGCCGCAGAGCGACGGGTACGACTTCGTCGGACTGCAATCGTACGCGAGGCCGAGGAGCGCGGATGAGAGTGCGCCCAGGATGTTGTTGTCGTTCTGCGGAAGGCGCAGGTCGCTGTTGGTGTAGCCGACGGACACTGCCGCATCCAGGGTCTTGGCCAGCTGGGCGCGGACGTTGGTGCGGAGGTTGAACTGGCGCGAATGATTGATGTCGTAGACGCCCTGTTCCTGGTTGTACTCACCCGAGAGGAAATAGGTGGCCGCGTCTCCGCCGCCAGACGCGCTCAACCCGAGGAGGCGACGGTTGCCGTCGCGCAGCGGGTTCGAGTTGATCAATGGGCTGTTGGTGACCACCGAATCGACCGTACACGTTCCGCGCGCCTTCAGGTCGATGTTGCAGTTCGTGGTGAACGACCCATTCGTGCGCTTGCCGAACGCGAGGTAATTTGCGGGATAGCTGTTGATATCCCGCGAGCCACCGGCCTCGCTCGTGAGCTCCCAGCGCGTCTTGCCGGAGCGACCTTTCTTGGTGGTGATCTGAATGACGCCATTGGCCGCCGCCGTACCATACAGCGCGGCCGCAGCAGGGCCCTTGATGATCTCGATGTTCTCGATCTCGTCCGGATTGATGTCATTGAACCGGGAGGGCTGCTGGCCTCCAACGCCGATCGAGGTCGAATTCGCGTTGTTATCGATGCGAATGCCGTCCACGATGAGCAGCGGATCGTTCGACAGCGAGACGCTGTTGGAACCGCGGATGCGGATGCGCGACCCGCCGCCAACCGTGCCGCTTGATGTGGTCACCGACACACCGGGGGCACGCGCCGCCAGCACATCGGACAAGTTGGTCGTGGCCCCAAGTGGCAGGGCGGTCGGATCGATGGTCGCGGTCGCATTCCCCGTTTCGCGCTTGCGCTGCGTTTCGCCCGTAGCCGTGACGACGACCTGATCGAGCTGCGTGGCCGAAATGGCCAGGGCGAAATCCGCTGTCGTCGTGGCGCCTGAGGAGATCACCACGCTGCGCTGCTGTTGTCCGTAGCCGATGCGCTGGGCAACGAGCGACACCGTACCCACCGGCACGCCCGTGATGCGGTAGGCACCCGTCTGGTCCGTCTGGGTACCACGCTGCGTCCCGACAATCCGGATCTGCGCGCTGACGAGGGGCTGCTGCGACTGACGGTCGACAATTCGCCCGGCCAGTGTACCAGTGCCGGCCTGTCCCGACGCCAACGTCGGCAGGCAAAGCGTCAGGACGGTAAGCAATCCGAGTCGAAGGCATGCCCGGATTGCGCCGGGTCGAGGCGTTGTCATTATCTATTGCTCCTGAATGGAAGAGAGTCCGGCGTGAACCATCCGGCGCAGCGGCACCGGAAGATGTTTGAACGCGCGAATCGCGTGTTGCGTGCCCGAAGGCTGCTCGCGATTGCATAGAAGCAACAGGCGAGCGGCCGAGCAGACGGTTACGACGCCCCGCGATAGGGCGTCGACTGTGCTTACCCTCCGTGGGGTTCCATCGTCACAGCACGCGCGAAAATATTTTCGCGGCTCGCAAACGCGAGTGGACGCGCAGTGATGCTCAGCCCGCTACGGAGGGCTTCGCCAGCCATTCCCCGCCATCCACCACCATGATGGCACCAGTGATCCACGCTCCGCCTGGCGATGCGAGGAAGGCGACCATGTTGGCGATGTCCGCTGGGGAACCCCACCGCTGCAGCGGTATCATCCGCTTCGCA
>JACMOE010000419.1 GCA_014378185.1 Gemmatimonadaceae bacterium
ACCACCACCAGGAGCGTCTTGCCATGAACTACATCGATGGATTTGTCGTCGCCGTGCCGACCGCCAGCCGCACCGCATACCTGGAACACGCGCGAGCGGCGGCGGCGGTGCTCCGGGAGCACGGCGCCCTGGGCTGCGTGGAGTGCTGGGGCGACGATGTGCCCGAAGGCAAGCTGACGTCGTTTCCGCTGGCCGTGCAGCGCAAGACAGACGAAACGGTGGTCTTTTCGTGGATCGCCTGGCCGTCCCGCACCGCCCGCGACGCCGGCATGAAGAAGGCGATGGCAGACCCGCGGCTGACGGGCATGACCATGCCCTTCGACGGCAAGCGGATGATCTACGGCGGCTTCGAGGTGATCCTCGACGAATAGGCTGCGAAGGTTCGCGCTGAAGGAGGCTTTCGGCGCCGGTGGGTGAGCCCCTGATTGCTTGTTCGGGGAAATCAAGTAATCTCGCATGATATGAACCTTGTGTTCATCAACGGAATCCACGGTACGACACAGGAGATTGCCCCGCTGGCCTCGGCTCTGGAGGGGTCGTTCGAGGTCACCAGCCTGAACCTGCTCGGACACGGCAAGCGTGAAATTCCGCCTGCAGTCTGCGCCAGCTTTAGATCAGTCTGTCGGCGTTAATAAAAGTACCGCCAAAAGTACCGACAAAGACCAAGGCAACACGATCCCGTGGCCAATTCAGGTACGGAGAAGACTCAAAGTCGCCGCCGCGCTGGACGACCGAGGAATCCAAATCGGAGCGATCCCGGCGAATGACGGCTGTCTGGACACACGACGAATGACCTCTCGTGCAACGGGTTTCGTTGTCAGCAAATCCGCCGTCGAATGCGCCTTGCGTGGCATCGCAGGAAAAGAGTCGCCGTCGTCAACGCAATAGGGGATCAGCCACTCCATCGTTCTAGTCCTTTGCAAATCGCGAACGTCATCGTTGATCGTGTTCAACCAAGGCGCGCGTGGCGTCGGATTGCCCGCACCGTCGCTCCCTCTCCATCCAGGTAGTCTGCCAGGATGCCGAAATGGTCGTGCGCTTCGAGCACGTGCATTTCGGGCTGCATCGAGTGTCGACGCAAATGATGGTAGTAGCGAAACGACTGATCGATCCAGTGGTCGGGTTCGAGCGCGCCGGCGATCAGGGCGACGGGACAGCGAATCAAGGGCGTCCGGCGCTCAACGTCATGCCGGCGCGCGATCTCTTCACTGAGGCGGACTTGCTCATTGACAGTAGTCGTCATCGTCGGCAGTGGGTCGAAGATTCCGCTGATCATGGTTGCGCCCGTCAGCACGGAGGCATCCAGGCCACGCGCGGCCCAGTCCGTGGCTACGATTTCGGCAGCCAAGTGAGCGCCCGCGGAATGGCCAGAAACGCTGATGCGTGTTGGATCCCCGCCGTAGCTACCAATGCTGCGGCAGGTCCATTCGAATGCAGCCAGTGCGGAATCGACAACGCCGTCGAGCGTGGATTCAGGGCACAACTCATAGTTCGCGACCACCGTGGTGATGCCCAATGGCACGAGGGCTCCAGCGACAAAAGAGAAGTTCTGCTTGTCCTGGGCGCGCCAGTAGCCACCATGCAGGAAAACGTGCACCGGACTTTTTCCATCGGTCCCGGCCGCCGGGAAGATGTCCAGCGTGTGCAGCTTGTGCTCACCATACGGCACGTCCAAGTACGACCTCAGTTCCCTGCGCGCCCGCCCGTTCAACGGCGCGCGCGTTATGCCGTGCCGGGCGAAGTCCGGGAAGGCGTTCTGCGGGTTGTACTGGAATTCGTGCTCCTCGCGGGAGAGCGAGGCCCAGATTGGGGAAGTGCTTGGCATCGGAATTTTCTTGTTTAAGAAGTGCAGGCGCTCAGGCTGGGCGGCGTTGGCGTTAAACGACGGTGGCGCGCATCTTGCCCAATG
>JACMOE010000420.1 GCA_014378185.1 Gemmatimonadaceae bacterium
CCGGGCGCGCCGCCGCGGCATCGTAAAGCGCGCGCCCACCGCGTAGCGAGCCGGTGAATCCCACAGCCGCCACCAGCGGATGGCGCACGAGCGCGAGCCCCACCTCGTGCGACCATCCATGCACCATCGAGAACACGCCGCGCGGTATGTCGCACGATACCGCGGCGCGATCGATCGCGCCGGCGGCCAGCGCCGAGGTGCCCGGGTGTGCCGGGGGCGCCTTGCACACCACGGGACATCCGGCGGCGAATGCGGACGCGGTGTCGCCACCCGCCACCGAGAACGCGAACGGAAAGTTGCTCGCCCCAAAGACGGCCACGGGACCGAGGGGCACCAGCATGCGACGCAGATCCGGCTTCGGGACAGGTGTGCGCGAGGCGTCACCGCGATCGATGCGTGCCTCCACCCACGAGCCCTCATCGAGCAGGTCCGCGAATAGACGCAGCTGGCCGACCGTCCGCCCACGCTCACCCTCGAGCCGCGCCGCGGGCAACGCGGTTTCCGCGTGCGCACGCTCGATGAGCGCCGGTCCGAGCGCCATCAGTTCGTCGGCGATGGCGCGCAGGAATGCCGAGCGTACGGCGGCGGGCACGCGTCGATACGCGGGAAAGGCGTCATGCGCCAGGCGCACCGCGCTATCGATCTCCCCGCTCGTGGCTTCGTGAAAGTCCAGGGGGAGATCGGTTTGAGTGCGCGGGTCCACGCCGCGAAAGCGAACGTCACCAGCACTGCTCCAGGTACCGCCGATCAGGTTGCCGCCGTCAAGAGTCACCCGTCCTCCAGTTCTTCGTGTAGTGCGACTGGCGGTCGCTGTTTCAAGCCGCCAAGGTTGTAGCATGAGCAAGTCGCCCGCTGTGCCACCACTCCATTCCGTGCTCGGCTCCGCGGAGTCTGTCTCCGCGGGCCGGATCGAAGGTGATGGTCCCGCAGGCATGCTTCCGCTGACCCCCGAGATGCTGCGCGAACTGCCCAGCGGCGACCTCTTTGGACTCACGCAGAACGTTGGTATGGGGTGGAGCGCCGCACAACTGCACGGGCCGGAATATCTCATCATCAGCACACTCGGCGGCTTGCGTGGCGATGACGGACAGCCTCTCGCGCTCGGATATCACACGGGACACTGGGAGATTGGCCTGCTCGTTCGCGAAGCGGCACAGACACTGCGTGCCGCCGGTTCCATTCCATTCGCGGCCTACTGCAGCGATCCCTGTGACGGGCGCACGCAGGGCACCACGGGTATGTTCGACAGCCTTGCGTACCGCAACGACGCCGCCATCGTCATGCGCCGGCAGATCCGGTCGCTGCCCACGGCGGCCGGCGTGATGGGCATCGCGACGTGCGACAAGGGGCTCCCGGCCACCATGCTCGCGCTCGCCGGTGTGCGGCACCTGCCGGGCCTGATCGTGCCCGGTGGCGTCACGCTGCAGGCGCGAGGCGCGGAAGACGCTGGGCAGGTACAGAGCCTTGGCGCTCGATTTTCGCGGGACCTCATCACACTGGACTACGCCGCGGAAATGGGGTGTCGCGCCTGCGGGTCCGCTGGGGGCGGATGCCAGTTCCTCGGCACCGCAGCCACGTCGCAGGTGGTGGCAGAAGCACTCGGCCTGGCCCTGCCGCACAGTGCCCTCGCGCCGTCCGGCGAGCCGTCGTGGTTTGAACTGGGTCGCCGATCGGCCACGGCACTCATGCGGCTGCACGGGCTCGGCATTCCGATCAGTCGCATCCTGACGTCGCACGCCGTCGAGAATGCCATGCTGGTGCACGCGGCATTTGGCGGGTCTACCAACCTGCTCCTGCACATTCCGGCCATTGCGCATGCGGCTGGACTCACACCGCCGTCGATCGATGACTGGATCCGCGTGAATCGGTCCACCCCGCGTCTTGTCGATGCATTGCCCAACGGCCCCCGCGGCCACCCAACCGTGCAGGTGTTCATGGCCGGTGGCGTACCCGAGGTGATGATGCACCTGCGGCGTATGGGCCTGCTGCACGGCGACGTCATCACCGCGACAGGTGACACGCTCGACACGACGCTGGACTGGTGGGAGTCCAGCGAGCGCCGAGCCCAGGCCCGTGCGCGACTCGCGTCGGCGTCGGCAGTGATTCCGGACAACGTGATCATGAGCCCCGACGCCGCGCGCCACGCGGGACTCACCAGCACCGTCGTATTTCCAGTAGGCAACGTTGCGCCGCATGGATCGGTGATCAAGGCCACGGCGATGGACCAGTCGGTAGTCGGGCCGGACAACGTCTACCGTCATGTGGGTCCCGCGCGCGTCTTCGCCGATGAGCGCGATGCCATTCGCGCCGTGAAAGGGTCGTCGGATCGTCCCATCAAGCCCGGCGACGTGATTGTCCTCATCGGAAACGGTCCGTCCGGTACCGGCATGCAGGAGACGGCGCAAATTACCATCGCGCTCAAGTATCTCCCGTGGGGCAAGACGGTGGCGCTCCTGACCGACGGACGCTTCTCCGGGTTCTCCAGCGGCGCGTGCATTGGCCATATCGGGCCGGAGGCGCTGCATGGCGGTCCCATCGGCCAGTTGCGCGATGATGACGTCATCGAGATCATCGTGGATCGGGAGGCACTCACCGGGTCCGTCGACATGGTTGGCGCCGACGGCGCTCGACTGACGCAAGCCGAGTGCGCCACGCTCCTGGCAACACGAGCGATGCATCCCTCGCTCGCGCCGCATGCGTCACTCCCGGACGACACGCGACTGTGGGCGGCGCTCCAGCGCGCGAGTGGAGGAACGTGGGCGGGTTGCGTCTATGATGTGGATCGCATCATTGCGGCCCTCGAACCACAACCAGTGCGAGCCGCGGAAATGCCATGATCACCATGAAGGTGTCTCGTCTCGCCAACGCCGTGCGATCAGCGTGTGATGACGGGCGCCTCCCATCGGCCCGACGTCACGGAGCGGAACAGGGCGTCGATCACCGACATGTTCGCGATGGCGTCTTCCAGCGTCACGGATACGGCCCCCACGCCGCGCACTGCTTCCGAGAAACGCTCGGCCTGTAGCCGATATTGATCGACGGCCGGCAGGGTGATCGCCTCGGCGGCAGCGCCGCCGAGCTGGGTGCCGTCGTCGACCAGGATGCGGCACGCGTGGTCGGACGGGGGGCTGAACGGAATCTCCAGCTCGATGCGCCCTTCGGTGCCGAACAACTCCATGCGCTGTGACGGCACCAGCTGCGTGGCACAGTTGAAGCTCGCCTGGCCAGAAGGAAAGCACAGAAGGCCGGACGCCAGCCGGTCGACGTGAAGATCCGGATCGCGATCGACGGCGGCAATCACTGCAGTCGGCTCCTCGTCGAACAACCATCGCGACAGCGTAATGGGATAACAGCCGATGTCCATGATTGCACCTCCGCCCCACTCCAGCCGGCTGCGAATGTCATCCGGGTCGCGCCGGAAATAGCTGAAATGCCCGACGATGAGCCGCAGCTCCCCCAGTCGACCCTCCGCGACCAGTTCGCGCACAGCCGCCCACTGCGGATGCGCGCGCACCATGAACGCCTCGGCGATCTGGACTCCCGTGCGTGCGCGCACTTCGAGAAGCCGGGATGCCTCCTTCGCGGACAGCGCAAGCGGCTTCTCGCAGAGGACATGCTTGCCCGCTTCAGCGGCCCGAATCGTCCAGGGCACGTGGAGATGGTTGGGCAGTGGGTTGTAGATCGCCTCGATGTCCGGATCATCGATCAGTTCCTCATAGGATCCGTACGCGCGCGGAATGCCGAGGCGGTCCGCGGCGAGCCGCGCCTTGGCGAGGTCTCGCGATGCAATCGCGATCACCGGCGTGTGCGGACTGTGCTGCATGGCTGGCACGACGCGCTGCAACGCGATGTTGGCGGCGCCGAGAATGCCCCAGCGAACGGGAACATGCTCGGACATGTCGGGAGCTGCTGCGCGACGCGTCTTCATGCATGCAGTCTGCTGCACCGACACGCCCACCGACAGGGTGGATTGCATCAACGCGCGGGACAGTGCCCGCGTATTCATGACATGCCGACATGGAAACCGATCATCATTCCCGATCTTCCTCCGCCGAAGGGGCCGTACAGTCCAGCGGTGCGCGCGGGGGACTTCATCTACGTGAGCGGGCAGACGCCGCGTGATCCCGTGAGCGGTGCGCTGGTGGGGAGCGACATCGCGAGCCAGACGCGCCAGACCCTGCTCAACGTGCGACGGCTCCTGGGCGAGGCCAACGCGTCCATGGAAGATGTTGTCAGTGTGGTCATCTACCTCACGAACGTGGATGACTGGGCTGCCATGAACGTCGTCTACAGCGAGTTCTTCCACGCGCCATTTCCCAGCCGGACCGCGGTAGGTGCCCAACTTCGCGGCATCCTCGTGGAAATCAGTGCCGTGGCGTACGCAGGGCCTTGACGAAGCGCGTCGCCGAACGTCGTCCACGTGACGCGAATCGCTGGCGCCAACAAATCTCCAGCGGATGGTGCAATACTGGATAGCGAAGGGCAGTGCTGGGCGCTGGTGGGGGGCCATCCGCAGGAACGTGGCACGATCCCTGACCTGTCTCCCACCATGAAACGACTTGTGTACTCCATCCCGGCTCTCCTCGTGCTCGGCCTTGTCGCGTGCGGTCACGATTCGCCGCGAGCATCGCGGGACAGCAATGGCGACGTCGACATCGCGCGCCCGCCAGCCGTGCTGCAGGGAGATCCGCTGGCGGCACAGGCAGATTCGCTCGTGCGCGCGGGCCGGCCCTGGCGCGCCACCACGTTGCTCGCACCGCGACTCGCCGCACCGCAGGCGGCCAGTGCGGAGTTACGGCTCGCCGGCGCGCGGGCTGCCGCGGGATGGGACGGCTGGACGGAGGTGGATCGCGTGTTGCGGGGCGCACCATGGCTGGACTCGCAGTTCGGCGGCGAGGGGAGGGAACTGCTGGCACGCGGCGCACTGGAGCGCTCCGTGGATGCGCGGGGTGACGCGAGTCTCGCCCTGATCAATGCCAGCGACGAAGGTAGCCGAGCGGTGCGGCGCGTACTTCTGGCACGCGCATTCGATCGGGCGAATCTTCGAGATTCGGCTGCCACCCTCTACCGCACGGCGGCGACGAGCTTGCCACGCGTGGCGGACTGGCTTCGCCTGCGCGCCGCTGGCGTCACCGGCGATAGCGCAACGCGGATGGCAATCATGGGCAAGGTGGTGAGTGCGCCGGCGCGCGCACGCATTGCGGCCACCGATGCGCAGGCGCGAGAGCGCACGGGAGACTTCGCGGGTGCGGCACGGTCGTTCCACCGCGCCGGTGCTGACGCATCCGCGTTTCGCGTGCAGGCGCTGGCGGAGCGCGACGACGCATCGCGTAGCGTGCTCCGCGGGGAAATCGTGAGCTACCTGCAGAAGAAGGCCGCCGCGCCCGAGGCGCTCCAGGCCATCGCGGTGCTGGATGGCATGGGCGCCCCGCTCACGACGTCTGATGAAGTTGCGGTTGCTCGCGCCGCGCTCGCCGCGGGCAATGCCGCGAGAGCCGCCAGTGGGTTTTCGCGCGCGGCGGCTGCGGGCGCGCTCGCGGTGGCGGACCGCATGGCATATGCAGCGGCGCTGTCGCGCTCCGGAAAGCCGACCGATGCACTCCGCCTGTATGCATCGATCGACGATCCTGCCCTGACCCCACTTGCCGCGTACCAGCGCGCCAGGCTGCTCGTGCAAGCCGGTGATGGTGCCTCGGCGCGCGGGGCATTGCGCGCCGTGGCGCAACAGTATGCAAGTGTGCGCGACGCGGCATCGCCGGCCCTGTTGCTTCTCGCTGACCTGCAGGTTGACGACGGCGATCTCCCGGGTGCGGCGCAGTCACTGTCCACACTGGTCGCACGATACCCGGGTTCCACACAGGCACCGCTCGCACGCTTTCGTCGCGGTCTCATCGAGTGGGAGTCGTCGCCAGCCGCTGCGGCTGCGACGTTCGACAGCGTAGCCGTGCTGCATCCGGCTGACGAGGAAGCACTCGCTTCGCGCTACTGGTCCGCGCGTGCGAGCGAGCGCGCGGGCCGGACGGCCGAGGCGACATCCCGATGGCAGGCGATCATCAAGGCCGCCCCACTCAGCTATTACGCGATGCGTGCCGCGGAGCGGTTGCATGTGATCGGCTGGTTACCGCCATCCGGTGGGGATACTGTGCCGCATCTCGCTGGCGTAGACAGCGCGGTGCGCCGGATTGCCGGTCTGCGCCAACTCGGCATGGACGTCGAGGCGCGCTACGAGATAGACGCGTTATCGGCCCGCGCGGCCAGGGTCACCACGGACGCGCCGGCGGTGGCGGAAGCACTGCTCGCGGCAGGGGAGCCGTCTCGCGCTGCGCGAGTGGCACTCGCCGCCATTGAATCCGGCGTTGCGATGCGCGCGCTGTACCGAGTGGCGTATCCCATACTTCACGCGGACGCTCTCATCGCAGAGGCGAGCAGGAATGGGCTCGATCCCGCACTGGTCGCGGGGTTGATTCGCCAGGAGTCCAGCTGGAATCCGCGCGCGCTGTCGCCTGCGGCCGCTCGCGGCCTGATGCAACTGTTGCCCAGCGTCGGCGCGTCCATCGCGTCGAGTCACCGGTATCCGCTCTGGAACAACGCGTTGCTCTTCGACCCTGACGTCAGCATTGAGCTCGGCAGTGCGCACCTTGCGTCGAGCCTGAAGGGTGACGCACCGCCGGAGCGCGCGCTTGCGGCCTACAACGCTGGCGCGTCGCGCGTGACTCGCTGGTCGCGCCGCCCCTCCGCCGGCGACGCGCAACTGTTCACCGAATGGATTCCCTTTACCGAGACGCGCGACTACGTGCGCCTCGTGCTTCGGAATGCAGCTGTGTATCGCGCGCTATACGGCCTGAAGTAGTCTGTCCTTCGTAGCAGCACGCACCACCGGTACGAGTACCTTCTGCAAGGGCTATCGATTGCAGACCCGCATCACCAGCCTGGCGCGAGCTGGATTCCGTAGACCCAATTCCTGCCAGGACGCTGGAACGGATGGGCGTAATACGCCTCGATGACTGCGTACCCCAGCAGGTTCACGCGTGCTGAAACACCGGTGCTGATCACTGGCGTCTGGAAATTCGCGTTATTCGGGCTGAGGGTAAATGCACGCTCGGAGCGGCCATTCCACGCTTCTCCGGCGTCCACGAAGGGCGACACCGTAAGCGGCAGATACGGGAAGTTGATGAGCCCGTACTCGGGAACGCCCAGCACCGGGATGCGGATCTCGGCACTCACCACCGCCAGCCGGCTGCCAAGCAGGCGGTTGAACACACGGCAGTCGCGTTGCGAGCACTCATTCTGGTCGAACGAGCCCACGCCGTAGCCACGCATCAATGTTTCCTCCCCCAGGAACAGGGGATACATGCGTGTCGAATCCTCGCTGCTTCGTCCATACCGGCCGTAGTGCAGGCCACGGAACGCCAGCGTGATGGGACGCATGAAGAAGTACTTGCGATAGTCCGCCAGCAGCGTGGTGTACGTCAACGTGCCCGCGGTCGGCGACACCTCGAACCGGAATCGCTCCCCCTGAATGGGGTTGGTGAACGCCGAGTAGGAGTTGTCACCAACGTAGGCCATGGATCCCGATGCGTAATACACTGCCGGATACGACGGTTGCTTCTGCACCGTCTGGTTCACCGGGTTTCCGAAGCTGTCGAAGACGATGCTCTGTACTTGCGTGCTGTATCCGACGCGCGTGGCGTTGGTACCGAACTCGATGCGGCGCGTGGACGAGAAGGGATACGCCGTGGTGACGCCCGCCTGGTCGAGGAAGATGCGCTGCAGGATGATGTCCTGCGAATAGAGGCCGTTCGCCTGCCTGGTGCCGCCATAGTACCCGTACTGATACGGGATGTGCTCGACCGACGCACCCCAGTTCCACCGGTTCTTGAGGTTGGCATACTGCAGCTGGCCCCCGATGTCCTGCACGGTGCCGTTGGCCTGCACGGCGGGCCCGATCTGCCGATCGCTGAGCCGGTCGCCGAACAGGAACGACACGCCGCCCGCCACACCGGTGCCGAACGGCCCACCCGCCGACACGCCG
>JACMOE010000421.1 GCA_014378185.1 Gemmatimonadaceae bacterium
CATTCTCCTCCACCACCAGCTCGCAGATGTCGCGCAGCGCGTCAGCGGTGAACGTCGTTCCAGACGGATTCAAAGGGGAACACAGCGCCAGCAACCGCGCACCCCGCACGCTCTTCTCCAGCGACGCGCGCGTCGGCAAGAATTTCGACGACGCATCGCACGGAATGGCGATGCCCTCCGCGTCGCAGAGATGCACGTAGTGATTGTTGTTCCACGACGGCGTGGGATACACCACCTTGTCGCGCGGATCGAGCAGCGCGCGATACGTGGTATAGATGCCGGGCCGCGAACCGGCGGTCACGATCACCGTGGCAAGGTCAGGCGTGAAGCCAAGCTCGCGACGATACAGCGACCGAATCGCCTCACGCAGCACCAGCGTGCCATCCGACGGGGGATAGTTCGTCTCCCCACGCCGCAGCGCATCCACGATGCCGTGCTCGACCATTTCCGGAATACGGAATTCGGACGGACTGAAGTCGCCGACGGTGAGGTTGCAGATGTCCCGCCCACTGGCGATGAGCGCGCGAACATCCGCGGCGATCTTGAGGATCTCGGAGCCCACCAGCGAGTCCGCAATGGCGGACACCCGCCCTCCTTGTGCACTCACATCCACCTCCTCGTTCTGCGCATGGTCGGCCGTGATGGACATGCCCGGAACATACAAAACGACGACGTGAATTGCCGCGCGGCAAGACCATCGGTCCCAGCCGACCCTCTTGCAGCAGGGCACTTCCCCCCCACAGATTCGCCCCATGCATACTCGCCGCGACTTCCTCACCACACTCGGCGTGGCGCTTGGCGCCGCCTCACTCGGGGGCGCACGCGCCCTCGGGGCCGAGGACGCTGCGCGGAAAATCCCGCGCATCGGCATCCAGCTCTACACCCTCCGCGCGCTGATGGAGAAGGACCTGGAAGGCACGCTCGCCCATGTGGCCCAGATCGGCTACAAGGAAGTCGAGTTTGCCGGCTACTTCGGCAAGACGCCGAAGCAGATCCGCAGCATCCTCAAGAAGAACGGGCTCACCTCGCCGTCGAGCCACGCGCAACTGCCCGCGTCGGACGACGCATGGAAGAAGGCGCTCGACGACACGAAGGAAGCGGGCCACGAGTGGATCGTGCTCGCGTGGCTCGATCCCTCCGTGCGGAAGAGCGCCGAGGATTGGCCGCCGTTCGTGGACCGTTTCAATTCGCTGGCGGCCCAGGCGCACAAGCACGGCCTCCGCTTCGCGTACCACAACCACGACTTCGAGTTCATCAAGGTGGGTGACAGCACCGCGCTCGAGATGCTGCTGTCGAAGACCGACCCCAAGCTGGTGGACTTCGAGATGGACCTCTACTGGGTGACCAAGGGCGGCGCCGATCCGCTCGACATCATTCGCCGGCATCCCCACCGCTTTCCGCTCATGCACGCCAAGGACGCCACGCCGGCTCCCGCGCGCGCCATGGCGGACGTAGGCGCTGGCACCATCGACTTCGCGAAGGTCTTTGCGGCCCAGAAGCTGTCCGGCATGAAGCACGTGTACGTGGAGGGCGACGACGCCCCGGATCCCTTCCAGTCGGCAACGACGTCGTACCGTTACCTGTCCGGCCTCAACTTCA
>JACMOE010000422.1 GCA_014378185.1 Gemmatimonadaceae bacterium
ATCAGCAACCGGGGTGACCTGGTGGATCCGCAGGTGATTGCGGCGCAGGCGGCTGGGGTGAAGTAGTTGACGGCTCGCTCGCTTGCGCTCGCTGGACGGGGGACGGCACGCATCGGCGCTTTGCGCCTCGCTTGACGGCAAGCCGTCGAGTGAGCGATAGCGAACGGGCCGTCCAGTGAGCGCCAGCGAACGGGCCGTCAAGCGAGCATAGCGAGCGACCCGTCCCCCAAGCATTCCTTGACCGGGCTCAACGCCCGGGTTAACTCTCGAATACCCTCCCTCGCACCGGATTCGTCCGGGCGTGCGCCTCTTGCAGAGTCTTCGCCATGTCGCACGACAAACACCTCCGCTGCTCGTTCTGCGGCAAGTCCAAGGAGTCGGTCCGGAAATTCATCTCCGGCCCGTCCGTGTACATCTGCAACGAGTGCATCGCGCTCTGCAACGAGATCCTCGCGGAAGACGAGGAGCGAGAGGTCGCCGAGGCGATCACGCAGGTCCCCACGCCGCAGGAAATCAAGGATACGCTCGATGGCTACGTCATTGGCCAGGAGCGCGCCAAGAAGGCCCTCGCCGTCGCGGTGTACAACCATTACAAGCGCATCAACTCCGCGTCGGTGCGTGAGGACGACGTCGAGCTCGACAAGTCCAACATCCTCCTCATCGGCCCCACCGGTGTCGGCAAGACGCTGCTGGCCCAGACGCTCGCCCGCATCCTCGATGTGCCGTTCACCATCGCGGACGCCACCACGCTGACGGAAGCGGGGTATGTGGGCGAGGACGTCGAGAACATCCTCGTGCGGCTGCTCCAGGCGGGTGACTTCAACGTCGCCGAATGTGAGCGCGGCATCGTCTACATCGACGAAATCGACAAGATCGCGCGCAAGTCGGAAAACCCGAGCATCACCCGCGACGTCAGCGGCGAAGGAGTGCAGCAGGCGCTGCTGAAGATCCTGGAAGGCACGGTGGCCTCGGTACCGCCGCAGGGTGGCCGGAAGCACCCGCAGCAGGAGTACATCCAGATCAACACCAAGGACATCCTGTTCATCTGCGGCGGGGCGTTCGACGGGCTGGAAAAGATCATCGAGGCGCGCACGGGCCGCCGCCAGATCGGATTTGCGAAGACCGAGACGGATCCCGTCAAGGTCGCCAAGCTCTCCAAGAACGCGTTTGCCGAAGTCGAGCCTGACGACCTCCTGCGTTTTGGGCTCATCCCCGAGCTCGTGGGGCGTTTACCGGTCACGGTACCGCTCGAAGGGCTCGACGAGGATTCGCTCGTGCGCATCCTCCAGGAGCCCAAGAACGCGCTCACCAAGCAGTACAGCAAGCTGTTCGATCTCGAGGAGGTGAAGCTCACCTTCGAGGCGACGGCGTTGCGCGCAATCGCCGGCAAGGCGCTCAAGCGCGGCACGGGCGCTCGCGGCCTCCGCGCCATCCTCGAGGAGCTCCTCACCGACGTGATGTTCGACCTCCCCACGCGCGATGACGTGGTAGAGGTGAAGATCACGGAATCCAGCGTGCTGAATGGCACCGCGCCGTTGCTCGAACTCGCGCCCACGAAGCGGAAGAAGGAAGCGTGAGGACATAGTCCGACGGTTTGACTATGTTTCTCAATGCCTTCCTTTGTCGTTGACGGCGAGGTAATCGCCACACCGGATCGCCTTCCCGTCCTGCCGCTCCGCGACGTCGTGGTGTTTCCGTACGTCGTGATGCCGCTGCTCGTGGGGCGCGCGGCGTCGCTCGCGGCGCTCGACGCCGCGGGTGCGGCGGACAACCTGGTGCTCCTCGTCGCGCAACGCGATCCGGAGACCCAGGAGCCCGCCGCGGCCGACCTCTACCGCGTCGGCGTCATCGCCCGCGTGCGGCAGTTGTCGCGACTGGGCACCGGCACCGTGAAAGTGCTCGTCGAAGGTATCGCTCGCGCCCGTGTCGCTCGCTTCGTCCCCAGTGCGGAGTGCCTGCGCGCCATCGTCGAGCCAATGGCACCGCTCACGCTCGAGGGCGACGACGATGCCGAGCCGCACCTGCGCCGCGCGCTCTCGCTGTTCGAGGAGTTCGTCGCGGTGCATCGCCGCCTGCCGCCGGAACTCGTCACGCTCATCCAGGGCTCGGACTCACCCGCACGACAGACCTTCGGCATCGCCGCGCACCTTGGCACGAGGCTCGATCGCCGGCAGGGACTCCTCGAGTCGGCTGACTTCCCCACTCTGCTCAAGACGCTCGGCGAGACGCTCACGAGCGAGATCGACCTGCTCAAGCTCGAGAAGAAGATCGACGACGAGGTACGCGGCTCGCTCTTCCAGAACCAGCGCGAGTTCTACCTCCAGGAGCAGCTCAAGGCGATCCACCGTGAGCTTGGCGGTGAGGACGGCGACGATACCGACGAGCTGGGCGCGACGCTCGAGGCCAAGGGCCTGCCGGAACCAGTGCTGGTGCGCGCACGCCGCGAGCTGAAGCGGCTGCGGCGGATGTCCACGATGTCGCCGGAGTCGGGCGTCGCACGCACCTACCTCGACTGGATCGCGGCGCTGCCCTGGAAGGACCGAACCGACGACGTACTCGACGTCTCGCACGCCCGCCAGGTGCTCGACGAGGATCACTACGGACTGGATGACGTGAAGGAGCGCGTGCTCGATTACATCGGCGTGCTCGCCCTCGTTGGACGGCTCGACGGTCCTATCCTCTGCCTCGTGGGGCCGCCGGGCGTTGGCAAGACGTCGCTGGGCCGGTCCATCGCGCGGGCGATGGGACGCAAGTTCGTGCGCATGTCGCTCGGGGGCGTGCGCGATGAGGCGGAGATTCGCGGGCACCGGCGCACGTACATCGGCGCGATGCCCGGTCGCGTGATCCAGGCCATGCGTCGCGCCGAAACGGTGAATCCGGTGATCCTGCTGGATGAGATCGACAAGCTGGGCAACGACTATCGCGGCGATCCATCCGCGGCGCTGCTCGAGGTGCTCGATCCGGAGCAGAACCGCGCGTTCAACGATCACTACCTCGAGGTGGACTACGACCTGTCGCAAGTGCTGTTCATCACGACAGCCAATTCGATGGCCACCATTCCGGAACCGCTGCGCGACCGGATGGAGATCATCCGGCTGGCCGGGTACCTGGACCAGGAGAAGTACGCCATCGCACGACAGTTCCTGCTGCCGAGGCAGTTGAAGCAGCACGGCATCGATCCCGCATCCGTGACGCTCGACGCGGACGTCATTCCCGCCATCGTGCACGGATACACGCGCGAGGCCGGCGTGCGCGACCTGGAGCGGCGGCTCGCGCGCCTGTCGCGCAAGCTGGCGCGGGCGCGCGCCGAGCGGGGCTCGGCCTATGCGGTGGACGGTGTCAACGCCACGGACTCTGTCACGAGCGCGATGCTCACCGCCATGCTTGGCGTTGCGCCGTATGATCCCGCGGCCAACCTCATCGAGGACAAGGTGGGCGTGGCGACCGGACTGGCCTACACGAGCGTGGGTGGCGACGTGCTGGAGATCGAGGTGAGTGTGGTGCCCGGGCGGGGACGTCTCCAGCTCACGGGCACGCTCGGCGACGTGATGAAGGAATCCGCGAGTGCCGCGCTGAGCTACGCGCGCGCGCGCGCGAATTCGCTTGGCCTGGAGCGTGAGTTCCTGCGAACGCGCGACCTGCACGTGCACATTCCCGCCGGCGCCACGCCGAAGGACGGGCCGAGTGCCGGTATCGCGATCGCGTGTGCCATCGTGAGTGCGCTCACCGGTGTGCCGCTGCGCGGCGACGTGGCCATGACCGGCGAGATCACGCTGCGTGGACGAGTGCTGGGCATTGGCGGCCTGAAGGAGAAGACCGTCGCTGCACTGCGCAATCGCATCACCCACGTGATCCTGCCGCAGGAAAACGCGCGCGACCTGGATGAACTGCCGGCGGAAGTGAAGGCAGGCATCCAGTTTCATCCCGTGCGGAACATGGACGAGGTGCTCGCCGTGGCGCTCGCCTCGCCCGTGAAGCCGCGGTTGGAGGCCGAGGCACCCACCATGGTGGCGCATTGAGCGCGGACGCCAGGAAGGATCCGATGGTCATCAAGACGCTCGAGTTCATCGGACCCATGGCGACCGCTGATGGCTGGCGTCCCACGAACGACCTGCCGGAAGTGGCATTCGCCGGCCGGTCGAACGTGGGCAAGTCGTCGCTGCTCAACCGGCTGGTGCGTCGCAAGGCGTTCGCCCGTGTGAGCAACACGCCAGGCCGTACGCGCGAGATCAACTTCTTCAAGGTCAACGACACCTTCGTGCTCGCGGACTTGCCGGGCTACGGGTATGCGCGCATCGCCAAGGCGCGGAAGGCGGAATGGCTGCCGCTCATCGAGGGATATCTTCGCGCGTCCACTGCGCTGCGCGGCGTGGTGCAACTGCTCGACGTGCGGCATCATCCGTCGGACGAGGATCTCCAGATGTTCGACTTCCTGGCGGAGATCGAGGTGCCCACCATCGTGGCCCTGACCAAGGTGGACAAGCTCAAGCCGCGCGAAGTGGGCAAGCGCGTGCACGAGATTGCCGTCGCCCTTCGGCTGGAAGACGAGCAGATGATTCCGTTCAGCGCCGAGACGAACCAGGGTCGCGATGACCTGGCGGAGGCGCTGATGTCGCTCATCAACCAGCCATCGTGGCGCACGGCGCCTGCTGTCGTCGAGGCAGGGGCGGAGCCAGTTGCCGAGGGCGCACCGGCCGCGTCGACCGCACCGGACGAGGTGCCATGACGTCGCCGTGGCGATGGGGCGGGTCGTGTGTCGTGCTGATGGCACTTCACGGTGCGTCCGGTTGCGCGCAGGCGCCTGTTCCCCCGTCGTCACGCCCCTCCACCACACCGGCGACACCAGCCATAGTCTCGGCGGATACCACAGGCGCAGCGCTCATCCCGGCGGGATTCGGGTCGCTGCGGCAGGACGCCATTGCCATCACGCTGTCGCTGCCGGACATGCTCGTTCGCCTCACGCCGCTGGACGAGAGCGTGATCCGGACGCTCTCCTCTGATTCGTACCGCGCGTTGCGCGAGCTGGCCGACAGTCGGAAGCCCGCCCTGACGCGCCTCGCCGCGCAGCACGGGCTGCTGCGTGGCAGCGTGTGGACCGTGTCGTTCTATGGGCTCACGCGCGACGCCCGGTTCTCGCCGCTCGACGTGACGATCTCTTCGGCGGGCCGAGACTATCGTCCGGTGGAAGTGCTGCCGATCAGCAGTGGATTTGGGGAGCAGCGGCTTCAGCCTCGCGAAACACAGTCGGCGCTGTACCTGTTCGACGATGCGCTCGACGTCAACCAGCCGTTGGTGATATCCATGGGCAGCACGCAGAGCAACGCCTGGAGCACCACGACGCTGCGCACCATCGAGCGCGAGCGTGCCCTGATCCGGTCGCGGGCACAGTCGCGGCCCGCTCCATGATTCGCCACATTACAACATGACATTCCTCCCTCTCCGGTCGCTGACGCCCACCGGCAGCGCCAACATCGCGGATGCCTGGCTGGAGCGCATCGCCGATCGCCTGGCCAATCCTCGTGGCGACGTGGCCGCCGACCGTGCCCTGCTGTGCCGGGAGACGCTGGTTGAACTGTGCTATCCGGAATACGCCGCCAATTGGGACACCGCAGTCGCGGATGGTGCGCTGCCCATGGGGACGCGCCTCGCGCTGTCCGCCCTCGACCCGCGCAACATCACGCTCGAGCCGGAGTTCTACTCCGACTGCGACGACGCGCGCTTTCAGCCAGTGAAGCCGTTGCTGTGGCTGTGGTATTCGTTCGACCGCACCGTGCTGGGCGGACAGAACGTGACCGTGGGCATTCGGTTACGGCGGCTCCTGGCCGCGCGGATCTTCAAGCACTGCGGCAGCAACTTCAAGGCGTTCCAGCACGTCGAGTTTTCGTTCGGCTACAACATGGAGGTGGCCGACGACGTCGTGATCCACCGCCATGTGCTGCTCGATGACCGCGGCGGCATTCGGCTGGGCAACGGCGTATCGGTGAGCGACTATGCCAACATCTATTCGCATACGCACAGCATCGTGGACCAGCGCGACGTCACGAACGTGCTCACCGTACTCGAGGATGGGGTGCGCATCACCTATCACGCCACCGTGCTGGCCGGCGTGCACGTTGGCGAGCAGGGGATGGTGGGTGCCAGTGCCGTGGCCACGAAGGACGTGCGTCCCTACCACGTCTATGTCGGCATTCCGGCCAAGAGCGTGCGCGTCAAGCCGAATGCGCCGGAGCCGTGCACCATCCTGCGCACGTCGGAGCACCGCATCCCGCGGTAGTGAGCCTCACCGAACAATCTCTGACTCTCGTGGCACGACACGCTCCCACCTTGCCGCGGGCAGCAGCGCGCCTATGACGCTTCCCAGAACCGCCCCGCCGCCGATCAAGGGGACCGCAATGACCTGGAGCCCCAAGGCGCACGGCACGCCGTTCTGGGCTGCACAGTGTGACGGCGAACTCTGCACTGCGGCGGCGGCGAAGACGGCCGTTCCGAGCAGGAGTCCAGCGACCGCGCCGATGCCAACATGAGTGCTGCGCGACCATCGGCCGGACGGATTGAATACGAGGACCTGACCGTGTGATACTACGGTGTCCCCCTGCCCGCCATCGCCCAATCGGATCCGCCCGGTATCCTTGCGCAGGCCCATGGACGGGCCGCGGTGGGTTGCGTCGTCGGTGATGCGCGCGGATAGTCCGTCGCGAGGGCTGAAGCGGGATGCGAGCAGCCCGCTATCTCTCGCGGGGGATTGCGCCATGGTGGCAGCGGCCAACGAGAGCAGCGCGATGCTGACGGCAAGCGTCGCGCGAATCACAGCGCGGACAAGGGAGCGGTCTTGCATTACGGAGTGCTGTGCATGTGCATGTGATCGGCGTGGTCGCCGCCCCAGATGGTAAGTGGGTCGTTGCCGCCGAACATGTAGACATGCGCCATCCAGCCGAAGAGGCGCGGCACGAACCGGCCGCCCGCCGCCGTGCAGTCGGCGCGTGAGGTGATGGCAAGCCATCGTGCGACGGCAATGCCGTCCACCACCTTGCTGTCCCTGACGGCCCCGGGCTGTGGTCCGCAGAAATTGACGTGCTCGTGCCAGTGGGCGACGCCGAGTGGGAGTCGTGCGTCGAGCTGGTCGAGTGTGGAGCCGGGTATGGCGGTGTACATCGCGCCGATGAGCAAGAGGTTGCCGTCCACCTTGCGGTACAACAGCGACGACGGCTTTGTGGCGTCGAACATGGAGATGGTGGAGAAGACGTTCTGGATGTTGTTGAAGTGGTAGACATCCTGGTCCTCGAGCCACGGCAGGAACTTGACGTAGCCATCGTGCTCGGCCACGGCGACGTCCGTGTAGCGTGAGAGGGCGACGCGGGAGTCGGACACGATGCGTGCGGCGCGGAGGGAGTCGGCCGGAGTGGCGACGCGGCGCTCGGCCATGCGCATGTGGGAGGTGGTGTCGCTCAGGAGGCCGTTGATGGCGGGGGCGAGCTCCGGAGCGTTGATGACCTGGAGGTCTTGGAGCAGCGAGAGCGCGCGGATGGCCGGCGGGCCTGCTCGAGGTGGTTGGTCAGGCTGCTGTGCTGAAGCGGAGGCGACGGTCAGGGCGATGCTCGCCAATAGCCATCCCGTGCGGCGAGTGCACCACTTCGGGATGGAACTGCACGCCGTAGACACGACGCTCGTCGTTCTCCAACATGGCCACCGGCGCGCCGGGCGTCGTCGCC
>JACMOE010000423.1 GCA_014378185.1 Gemmatimonadaceae bacterium
ACGCCAACGGGGCGAGCATTCGTTCACAAGGTCGCGCCGGGTGCCGGTGATGCAATGATCGACAGTTACGTCAAGGTGCTCGCGGCCACCGGCGTGCGTGGCTATCCGTATGCCGTCGCCTCACGTCAGGGCATGCCGGGAGAAGAGGACAACCCCATCGGCTTCCGCGTCGACAATGCCAAGCTCCTGGCCATGAATGCGTACCTGACCAGCCTCCAGGCACCGAAAGGCGCGTCGGTTGGCCGCGAGGTCGCCATGCACGGGCGTGAAGCATTCCGTACTGCGGGATGCACGAGCTGCCACAACCTGAACCAGGGGCGCGCTGTTCCCACGACCATCCACCCGATGGCCGAGATCTTCCCGGGTGACAACCCGGTGACACTGGGCGTGCGTGAGCCGCCGCTCAACCCGATCATGAATACCGAAAACTCGATCTTCGACGACAAGTGGGCCGTGGTCAATGCGAGCCTGCGTGGGGAGAAGCGGGGAGTCGCGATGCCGCTGTTGCTCGACCTGGCGCGCAAGCCCGTGTTCCTGCACGATAATTCTGTCGCAAGCCTCGAGGAGCTGTTCAACCCGCGCCGAGGACCCACGGCGCCGCACCCGTTCTACCTGGCCGACGCGCAGCAACGCTCTGACCTCGCACAGTATCTCCGCAGCCTGGATACGAGTTCGCGCTAGTCCGGAACTCATTCGCCCTCCAGGGAGTTGTCAGCGCGGGCGAAGCAACTCTGTCGCCCGCACTGACTCTCCACTGGAGGCGTTTCCACCGGCACCAACGCCGTGGCGCTCGAGGGCAATGTCGTGGATGCGGCGGTGGCGGAGGGTGTGAAGCACATCGTGAAGCTCAGCGTGATTTCCGCCGAGGCGCCGGCCATCACGTTCGCGCGGTGGCACAATGCGTCAGAGCAGAAGCTCAAGGCGTCCGGACTCGCCTGGACGATGCTTCGGCCGGGCAACTTCATGACGAACACATTGGGCTGGGCGCCCACCATCAAGGCTGATGGCAACATCTACCAGCCGACAGGTACCGGCACCTGGGCTGCAATCGACCCGGCCGACATCAGTGCAGTCGCCGTTCGAGCATTGACGACAACGGGACACGAAGGCAAGGAGTACACGCTCACGGGATCCGAGGCACTCGACGGCGCAGGGTACGCGGCGATCCTCACGCGCGTGCTCGGCAAGACAGTCACGTTCGTCGACGTGCCACCCGACGCGGCGAAGCAGGCGATGCTGGGGAGCGGCATGCCGGCGGACTACGTGGACGCGCTGCTTGACCTGCTTGCCGCCATGAAGGCGGGCTACACAGGTGCCGTCACGGACACCGTGCAACAAGTGCTGGGCCGGCCAGCGACGACCTTCGAGTCGTGGGCACGACGACACGCTGACGCGTTTCGGTAGACAGTCACCGGCGGCCGCAGGTTACGGCCACGGTGGCGCGGGATATCTTGGGGCGTCCCTTCCCGGAGCCCCAGATGAACGTGCGACGCAGTTGGATCCTTTGTCCCGGCATGTTGGTCACGCTGCTCGGCGCCAGGCACGTGGCGTCTGCGCAGCAGCAGCCAACGGTCAGGCAATGGCTCAGCCTCCGTTCGGTTGGCGCGCCGGTCGTGTCACCTGACGGTTCGGTCATTGCCTACACCGTCACGAGCACGGAGTGGGATGCCAATCGATACGACACCGAGATCTGGGTGTCGCGCACGGGAACCGATCCGGTGCAGCTCACGTCGACGGACAAGGAGAGCAGCACCCTTCCACGCTGGTCGCCTGACAGCCGGTGGCTCGGCTTCATTGCCGATCGCGGTGAGGGACGGCAGGTCTACCTCATCCGGCCCAGCGGCGGTGAGGCGCGACGACTGACGAGCATCAAGGGTGGCGTGACGGACTTCGCGTGGGCGCCGGACGGTGCCACGATCGCCCTCGCGTCCGTGGGGCCGGAAGGTGACGACGTCGTGGCACGTCGCCGGACGTACGGCGAGTTCTCCATCGAGAACGCGGACTATCGCCTTAGCCGCTTGTGGCTCGTGCGTGTCGATACGGGCACGGCGTCACCACAGCCACGCGAGCTGCAGATCGGGGCGGCACGCACGCTCGGTGGCTTTGCATGGTCGCCCGACGGCCGGCAGATCGCATACTCGCACACGCCCGACCCGCTCCTGAGTTCGGCCAGTCTCTCCGACATTGCAGTGGTGGACGTCGCGACGGGCGCCGTGCGACCCTTGGTGACAGGCCCCGGTGCGGACACCGGACCCGTGTGGTCTCCCGACGGCACGCGCATCCTCTTCTCCACCGCGTCGGGCGACACGACGTCGAGCTTCTATCGCAACCAGCATCTGGCGGTGATCGCTGCGACAGGCGGTCCAATTACCGTCCTGGCGCAAGGCTTCGACGAGGATCCCGCGAGCGCCACCTGGCTGCCGAGTGGCATCCGGTTTCTTGCGGCACAGGGTACGGCGCAGAAGCTGTTCGCGCTCGATCCGGCCAGGGGCGTTACGCGTGTGCTGTTGTCTGCACCGGATGTCATTCGGTCCGCGAGCTTCTCGCGCGATGGTTCGGTGGTAGCGTCCACTGCGGAGAATGCCACGACCCTGC
>JACMOE010000424.1 GCA_014378185.1 Gemmatimonadaceae bacterium
ATGGCGAACCTCTCGTGGGGGCACTCGTTCAGGTGGAAGGCACCGGGCGCATTGGCGCGACGGACTCCCTCGGCCGCTTTCTCATCGACAGCATCAAGCCGGGTAGTTATCGGCTCATCGTCGACCACCCCATGCTCGACACGCTCGGCATCACGCTCGTGTCTGCCCCCATGGCGTTCGACGTCAATTCGGTCACGCGCACGCAGATCGCGGTCCCGAGTGCCGAGTACCTCACCGCCCTGTTCTGTCCAGCGGCGCGTCGCACGCTGGGTCCGGGCGCACTCGTTGGGCGCGTGCGCGAGCCTGGCACGGACGAGCCGGCGGTGGGTGCGCGGGTGTCGATCGTCTGGTATGACGCTGACATTCCTGGCCTGCCGGCGAATCTCCGGATCAAGAAGTCGCCACGCGTCCGCGAAACGGTCGTGGCGGCGGACGGCACGTACAAACTCTGCGGGTTGCCGACCACGTATGAGGGCAAGTTGCAGGCACAGCGGAAGGACGGGGGCGTGACGGCGGAAGTGCCGGTGTCGCAGAGCGAAGGAGTGCTGGCGCTTCGAAGCATGAGCGTTGCGGCGCTCCCGAAAATCGCGTCGACCGATTCGGGCGCCGCCCCGGTGGTACGGAAGGGCACCGCTCGCGTGTTCGGGCGCGTGCTGAATGCCAGTGGCGGCCCCGTCGCTGGGGCTCGTGTAGGGTTGATGGGGGTGAGCGCGGCCACCATCACGCGCGCGAATGGCGATTTCGTGCTCGATTCCCTGCCTTCGGGCACGCAGGCGATCGTGGTGCGTCAGCTTGGCTACAAGCCGACGGAGCAGACCATCGAACTCTCCGCGCGGGCACCAGCGCGCGTGACCGTGAAGCTCGGCATCTTCGTGCCTGAATTGTCGCCGGTGGAGGTCATTTCTGCGCGCGACCAGGGCCTGCAGAAGGTCGGGTTCAGCGACCGGAAGCGATCTTCCGCTGGCGGGTATTTCCTGGATCCGGACCAGATCGAGAAGCGGCGCGCCCAGCTCTTCAGTGACCTGCTGCGCACGGTGCCGGGTATCCGCGTGAGCATGATGGGGAACCAGGCACAACTCGTATCCACGCGTTCCGCTGCGGGCGGCGGATGCGTGACGGTGTGGGTGGACGGGGCGGAGTGGAAGCAACTCGATGCGGGCGACGTGGATTCGTTCGTTCGCCCCGGGGAAATCTCCGCCATCGAGGTGTATGCCGGTACAAATGTGCCTCCCCAGTTCTCGACGATCGGGCAGAGTTGTGCGGCGGTCGTCGCATGGACCAAGCTGCGCGTCGAGTCGAGAAGGCGATGATACCGCATCCCATCATTCACCATCCGTTCAACTTCTCGATCGGACCGCTCGCGCTCACGGGATTCGGCATCGCCATGATGGCGGCATTCGGCGTGGCGCACTGGGTGTCGCAGCAGGTGCTGGCGCAGCGTGGCGACGATCCCGAGATCATGCACGACGTCACGTTCGCTGCCCTGGTGGGCACGATCCTGGGTGCGAAGATCTATTTTGCGATCCTCGAGCATCGGTTCAGTGCGCTCTTCAGCCGCGCCGGGTTCGTGTACTGGGGCGGGTTCATTGGCGCGGTGCTGCTCTGCGCCCTGGTGATCAGGTTGCGCAAGGGATCATTCCTGCGCATTGCTGACGGCGCGGCGGTGGGGATCGCGGCCGGTTACGCGATCGGTCGGACGGGATGCTGGGCGGTGGGCGACGATTTCGGGCGCGTGTGGAACGGACCCCTCGCCGTGGCGTTTCCGGAGGGCCTTCCCAGGACGACGGCGGCGATCATGAACTCCGAGTATCACGCGAACCTGCCTGCGTCGATTGCCCCGGACACGATCATGAGCGTGTATCCCACCCAGTTGCTCGAGGTGGTGCTCGGCCTGGTGATGTTCATGATCCTGTGGCGCAACCGCCGGCACCTGCACCGCTCGGGATGGCTCTTCGGCTTCTACTGCGTGCTGGCCGGCATCGAGCGATTCATCGTCGAGTTCTTTCGTGCAAAGAGCGACATGGTCGGACCCGTGACGTCGGCGCAGGTGGTCGCGATCGGCGTGACGCTTGTTGGCGTGATGCTTCTGGCGTGGCGACGCGATGGGCGCGCGGCGCTCGCACCGGCCTGACCCACACCAACTCCTCTTCCGGTCACTGACATGTCACCTGTGCGCGATGTCCGACCCACTCCTGCCGAGTATGCTCCGTGGCACGCCGGCTACATCGAGCGCGTGCCTGATGGGGACATCGTGACGCTGTTGCAGCAGGGGGGCGAGGAAATGGCGTCGGCATTGGCCAGCATTCCCGACGACAGGGGCGATCATCGATACGCGGAAGGCAAGTGGTCGGTCCGCACCCTGATCGGCCACATGATCGACGCGGAGCGCATCTTCGCGTATCGGGCGATGCGGATTGCGCGGGGCGACAGCACGCCGCTGCCTGGCTTCGAGGAGAACGAGTATGCGCGCACGGCGGGATCCGATGCGCGTTCCATTGGCGGGCTCGCGTCCGAGATGCGTGTGGTGCGGGAGGGCACAGTCCGGTTGTTCGAATCCTTTCCGGATGAGGCATGGACGCGCAGTGGCACCGTGAACAATGCTCAGGTGAGCACGCGCGCCCTGGCGTGGATCACGGCGGGTCACGCGTTGCACCATCTCGCCGTGCTCGAGGAACGCTACGGGGTGTGAGCGGGTCCTTGTGTTCAGGACGAAAACTCGCGGCTAGGAGTGCTGCTGCGCGGCGAGCGCCTTCATGCGCGCGATCGTGGGTGCGAGAGAGGGATCGGCGTGTGCCCAGAGGGTGAGGACGCGCGAAGCCCATAGCGCGGCGGTGCCAACATCGCCGCGGCGCGTGGCGAGTTCCGCGCGATACGCCATCGTGTGCCCGACCGAGGCGGCCATGCCGGGCTCGAACACGATATACGGCGTCAGCGTGGGCAGTGCGGTCAGCGTGAGGTCGAGGTGGCGGCTGGCCGCCGCGTCATCACCGAGGGTGGCCAACAACCAGGCTTCGGTCAGCGTGTAGTCCAGCGAGATTTCGCCGGGCCGGACTAGCCGCCGGCCCGCCTGGATCGCATGCAGCTGCGCGCGCGCGCTGTCGGCCTGCCCGCGTGCGAGGGACTGGACGGCGACGAGGAGCGGGGACAGCGGTCCCTTGAGGTCGAGCGATGCGGACGGGCCGAAGCACGCCAGTGCGAATTGCGTCGGCCGCTGCATGATTCCGCGTCGCGCTTCGTCGCGCTGCGCCAGGTTCACGTAGCTCTCCATGAGGGGATTCACCTGCCTGCGCAACGCGCGCAGCGAGTCGTCGCATACGCCGAGCGCGGCGCGCACGAACAGGGCGGTGCTGACGCCCTCGAGCAGGGGCACCGCTGGCGCACCGCTGATCCCCACGGTCTGGCCGCTGGCGCGCAGGAAAGCGATGGCGGCATGCCCGTGGCCCCCGAGGGCGGCGATGCCCGCCAGGTGCAGCGCGCGCTCGCCGCTGGAGGTAGGGGACGCGGTG
>JACMOE010000425.1 GCA_014378185.1 Gemmatimonadaceae bacterium
CCGGATATCGATGTGGACTTCTGCTTCGAGCGGCGCGGCGAGGTGATCGAGTACGTGCGGCAGAAGTACGGCAAGGAATCGGTGGGCCAGATCGTGACGTTCGGGACGATGAAGTCGCGGGCAGCCATCAAGGATGTCGGTCGGACGCTCGGCTTCACGCCGGCGGAGACGGACGCGCTGGCGAAGCTCATTCCGAACAGTCCGGCGTACTCGCTGATGGTGAAGGACGCCATCCGGGATGTGCCCGAGATCAAGAGGCTCTACGCCAGCGACGGTCGCTACAAGACGTTGCTCGATTACGCGATCTCCCTGGAGGGGTTGTCGCGGCATACCGGCGTGCATGCGGCGGGAGTGGTGATCGCGCCAGGTCCGCTCGACGACTACGTCCCCATCCTCACCGTCAACAGCAAGGGCGCCGGCGCCGGCTCGGACGAGACGGTGATCGTGACGCAGTACGACATGAACTGCCTGGAGCATGCGGGCATGCTCAAGATGGATTTCCTGGGGCTGACGACGCTCACGGTGATCCGCGACGCGCTGGACAACATCGAGCAGCGCACGGGCACGCGACCGGACCTCGACACGGTGGACATGGAGGATCCCGAGGTCTACCGCATGCTGCGGGCGGGGCGAACCACGGGCGTCTTCCAGTTCGAGTCGCCGCTGGCGACGGACATGCTGCGCTCGATGCGGTGCGACCGGTTCGACGATCTGGTGGCGAGCAACGCGCTGATGCGTCCCGGTCCGCTCGACGCGGGCATGCACAAGGTGTATCAGCGCCGGAAGCGTGGCGAGGAGCCGGTATCGTACGCCCTGCCCGAGCTGGAGCCGATCCTCGAGCCGACCTATGGCGTCATCACCTATCAGGAGCAGGTGATGCGACTGGCGCAGGTGCTCGCGGGCATTTCGCTGGCGGAAGCCGACGTGCTGCGGAAGGCGGTGGGCAAGAAGGACGCGGAGCTCATCAAGAAGGAGCTGGGCAAGTTCATCGAGAAGTCCATTGCGCGCGGCTACGACCGCAAGATCATCGAGGAGCTGGCGGGGCAGATCGAGACGTTCGGCCGGTATGGCTTCAATAAATCGCACTCCGTCGCCTATTCGGTCGTTTCGTTCCACACGGCGTGGCTCAAGGCACACTTCCCTGCCGACTTCATGGCGGCCATCCTCTCGTCGTCCATCGGGGACACGGACTCGGTGGTGAAGTTCATCAACGAAGCGCGCGAGCTGGGCATTGAAGTGTTGCCGCCAGACGTGAACGAATCGAATTACAAGTTCACCGTGCTGGACGAACGGCGTATCCGTTTCGGGCTGGGCGCGGTGCGCAACGTGGGGCGCGGCGCGATCGATTCCGTGCTGGCGGCCAGGCGTGAGAAGCCGTTCGAGACGTTCTTCGATTTCACGGATCGCGTGGATCTTTCGCGATGCAACAGGCGCGTGTTCGAGGCATTGATCGCTGCCGGCGCGCTGGATGGGTTGGGCGGGCACCGTGCGCAGTACTGGTCCGCACTCGACTCGGCGATGCAGGAGTCGTCGCTCAAGCAGCAGGAGAAGGCGATGGGTCAGGTATCGATGTTCGGCGGATTGTCCGACGACGCGAGCGCGGCGCCGCACGCACTGCCCACGCTGCCCAACGTGGCGCCAATGGCGGAATCGGAGCGGCTGACGCGCGAGAAGGAGATTCTTGGCTTCTACATCAGCGGGCATCCGCTCGAGCCCTATCGCGTGGAATGCGAGCTGTTCGCGAGCCATACCGTGAGCCAGCTGGGCAAGTGGACGGCGGAACCGATGTCGATGGGCGTGGTGGTGACCGCGATCAAGCGGCAGACCAGCAAGCGATCGGGCGCGGAGTTCGCGCGGTTGACAGTGGAGGATTTTTCGGGATCTTCCGAGGTGCTGGTCTTCCCCGAAAGCTGGGGGCTGCTCGCCGACAGGGTGCGCGCGGACGTGCCCGTGCTGATGAAGGGTGGCTACTCGAAGCGGGACCAGGAGGCGGACAGTCCGACGTACATCGTGGAGTCCGTCACGCCGTTCGCGGAACTGCGGCTGAACGGGCAGGTTTCGATCTCGATCGAATTGACGCTCGGCGAGGCGATTTCACCGGATGCGATCTCCGATGTGCGTGCGGTCATCGACGCGCATGCGACCTCGCATTCTGGCGCGCCTCCGCTCGAGCTGCGGTGGAGTGACGGAAACGGAACACGGGCGCGGCTGAAATCGCGCTCGCTCAGACTTGCGGCCACTCAGGCCGCACTGACCGACCTGCGGGCGCTGCTCGGGAACGAGCGCGTTCGCCTCGTGCGCGGGAGCTGACAGGAATGGCGAGTCCGAATTTCGAGTTCGAGAAGCCGATCTTCGATCTCGAGCGCCAGATCGAGGAACTGCGGAAGATGGTGGGCGAGCAGGCCTTGAACGTGACGGACGAGATCTCGACGCTGGAGAAGAAGCTCCTCGAGCTGCGGGATGACATCTACCGGAGCCTTACGCCGTTACAGCGCGTGCAGGTGGCGCGCAGCAACAAGCGTCCGCTCACGGACGATTACCTGCGCCTGTGCTTCACCGACTTCATCGAGCTGCATGGCGACCGCGCCTTTCGCGAAGATGCGGCGATCATGGGCGGGTGGGCTCGGTTGGACGGAGAGACCGTGATGGTGATCGGCCATCAGAGAGGCCGCGACACCAAGGAAAATCTCAAGCGCAACTTCGGAATGGCTCACCCCGAAGGTTACAGAAAGGCGCTCCGCCTGATGAAGCTGGCCGAGAAGTTCCACGTGCCGGTGATCACGTTCATCGATACGCCTGGAGCGTGGGCCGGCCTGGGAGCGGAGGAGCGCGGGCAGAGCGAGGCGATTGCGCGCAACCTCTTCGAGATGAGCCGGCTGGAAACGCCGATCATCGCGACCGTCATTGGCGAAGGAGGCTCGGGCGGCGCACTCGCGCTCGGCGTTGCCGACCGGGTGAACATGCTGGAGAACTCCGTGTATTCCGTGATCACGGTGGAGGGATGCGCGGCCATCCTCTGGAAGGACGGCAAGAGCCCCGAGATGCGCGAGCGTGCCGCCACGGCACTGCGGATCACGGCGCCGGACCTGTTCGACCTGAAGGTGATCGACGAGATCATCTCCGAGCCCTCGGGCGGCGCCCATGCGGATCACGTCGTGACGGCCAAGGCCGACCAGGAAACACTGATCAAGCAGCTGGACGAGCTTGGCCGGCTGAAACCC
>JACMOE010000426.1 GCA_014378185.1 Gemmatimonadaceae bacterium
GCATCGCGACATCAAGCCGGAGAATGTGCTGCTCTCGAGCGGCACCGCCGTGGTCACGGACTTCGGAATTGCGAAAGCCCTGACGGCGTCGCGCACGAGTGATGGCATCGCATCGCGCGACGACCAGGGCACGCTCACGCAGGTCGGCAGCAGCATCGGCACGCCGGCGTACATGGCACCGGAACAGGCGGTGGGCGACGCCGTCGATCATCGGGCGGATCTGTATGCGTGGGGCGTGGTAGCCTACGAGCTGCTGGCAGGGGCGCATCCATTTGCAGGAAAGACCGGTACGTCGCAGCTGATTGCCGCACACATCGCCGAGACGCCGCGAGCCCTCATCGACCTCGCGCCGCGCATCCCGCGCGACGTGGCGGCGCTGGTGATGCAGTGCCTGGCCAAGGCGCCATCGGACCGTCCGGAGAGCGCGACCGCGGTGCGCACGCGGCTGGAGCATGTGGTGACGCCGAGCGGGGAGCGTCCGGCGGGGATCCGTCCGCGTGCGCTCCGGGCGCGCTTCATCGCGCCTGCGCTGGTGCTGCTCGCCGTCGTCGCGTGGGCCGTGACACGCCAGCGGGCCGGCACGTCGCCGGTGCCAAGCGCGACGACGGCCGCCACCGACTCCACCGCGCCCGTGCGCTCGCTGGTGGTGCTCCCGTTCGAAAGTGTGGGCGGCGACACCGCCAACGCCTACTTCGCCGAGGGCATGGCGGACGAACTCTCGGACGCGCTCTCGAAAGTCCCAGGTTTGCAACTCGCCGGTCGCAGTTCCGCGGCCACGTTCCGCGGAAAGTCGGCGTCGCCGCAGGAGATCGGCGCGGCGTTGAAGGTGGGCGCAGTGCTCGAAGGCACGGTGCGTCGTGCCGGGGGAAAACTGCGCGTGTCCACCCAGCTCACCAACGCCAGCAGTGGCCTCGTGCTGTGGAGCGAGACGTTCGATCGCGACGCGAAGGACGTGTTTGCGGTGCAGGACGATATCACCAAGGCCATCGTGAGTGCGTTGCGCGTCACGTTGGCTGGTGGCGCGGGCAACGCACCAACCGCCACCCGCGGTACCGACGATCTCGAGGCGTACGATCTGTATCAGCGTGGCATGTACTTCTATCAGCGCCGCGGACCGGGCGTGACCCGCGCCCTCGCGTACATGCAGCAGGCGGTGGCCCGGGATCCGCAATTCGTGGACGCGCAGGCCATGCTGGGGCTGATCTGGCCTACACCAATACGCCCATGCGCGATGCGCTGCCGCAGGCGCGCGCGGCGAGCGAACGGGCGGTCCGTCTCGACTCCAGTTCGGCCAACGCCTGGACCGCGTTGGGGGCAGCGCGGACATACGAGTACCAGTGGCGGGCCGCGGAGGACGCGCTGCGCCGCGCGCGTCGCTTGAATCCGCGGAGCATGCTTGCGCACTTCTACCTCTCCCGATTGCTCCTCACGACCGGCCGCGTAGACGATGCCGCCGTGGAGATTCAGCAGGCGACGACGCTCGATCCTGTCAATTTCCCCAATCTGATCGTGTCGGCCCTGACCTTATCGATCGCCGGCAGGCACGACGAAGCGATCGCGGCCGGTGATCGTGCTTGGGAAGCAGACTCGACGAGCACCGCGGCGCAGCAGCTGGGCGCGATCGCCCTGTTGCGCGGTGGTCGGACGAGCGATGCACGACGCCGTGCCGACGTCACGCTGCGATTGGCTCGTGATACGGTGGATGCCGCTGCCTCCGCGTACGTCATCGGCGTTGCCGGCGACACGGCACGAGCGGCCGACATGGCTCGTGCCCTGAGCCGACGCGCCACCGATCATCCGCGCGTCAACTATTCCCTGACGCGGGCGTGGCTCGGCGCCGGCAACTCAGCAGAGGCGCTGTCGGCACTCGAGCGCGCCGTGTCGCATCAAGAACCGATCGTCTCCCTCGTCCCGTTCTCGGACGCGAGCTACGATCCCCTCCGCGCCAGCCCGCGCTTCGCCGCCCTCGTGCGCAAGCTGGGCCTCGATGTGGCGTTGTTCACGTCGCCGACTGGCGGGCGGCCGCGGTAGGCCACCCCAATATTCGCTCGTCCAACATTGGACCCATGCGTGGTGCGGCCCTGCGGCCGTAGTGGCCGGCGACCGTCGCGCTTCGGGTCGTGGCTTCCGCCTGAGCCCCGCCAGCTTCGCCCGCTTCATCGGCGACTTCCGGAACGCCGCGCTGAACGCGTCCTGATCCAGCGCCATGGTGTCGTGCGCCAGCGTCAGCGCGTCCTTCCGATCACGGGAGTCACGCGCCTGCAACGGCGAATCGTCCGCGAGGGCCTCAGAGAACTTCCGGTTCCACGGACACACGCTCTGGGAGATGTGCCGGTATAACCGTTTTCAGATCGAGCTTGCGACGGGCCTGCGAACGTTGAACCCTGCCAGAGCCTGACGCGGGCCGTGCGTTGGGATGCGGCACCCGCCAAGCGGTCATGATGCCACCCGCCGGTGCGCAGTCCTGCTCCCGCAGCGCTTCGAGGTCGACCCGCTCGCGTGTCCCACCGGCCGCGGCGCGATGCGCATCGTCGCGCTCAGGACGCAGCCGTCGGTGATGGACCAGATCCGCACCCGCGCTGCGCCACCGACCCAAGCCGGCGCGCGGAGTCCCCCCTCGACCCGGGGACCGGCCGGGCCGGGTGCCCCGCGACGTCCCGCGGCGGGACACCGGGCCCCCTGAGCCCACTGAGCCTCACCCCGACAACCCGCCCCCCGGGACGTTCGGCGCGGGCGTCAGTCCCACCGGGGCCTCCGACCGGTCCCCCGCAGACCCCGGGACACCCGCGGCCCCCACGCCGAACGGCCCGCGAGGCACACCGGCGCGGTGGCGGGTGCGCCGTCGCCCGTTCACCGGTGCTCGCACGCAAGGGAGCGCGGCCTCTCTTACTCGTGCCCCGATTGAATTTCCTATCCCGACAGACGGTCGCTCGAGGACCGTCCCCTGCGTCGGGTTGGCCAGTGCGTGTGACGATCGCGACGACATGTGGCAGGTCATGCGTCGTCGAGCGGGCTCGCTACGGCTGGGGGCTCGTAAGTCCGGTGATCTGCTCGACCGCCGGGTGCTCACCGCGGCCCCCGGCGACCAACGCGTCAGCGCACGACCTGCTCGGTGATCGCGCCGGTGGACGACATCACCGCAACGGACAGGCGCCCTTCCGCGAAGGCCACCCGGTCAGCGTACGACAGGGGCAGCGATCCACGCGCGTCGGTGCGGTCCGGGCCCATCAGGCGGGCCACCACGCGCACGGCGTCGTCGGGGATGGTCAGCTGCACCACCACGGGCGCGCTGCCCGACGTACCGGACGCTGGGCCGGTGATGACGCCTCCGCCACGACGACGCAGCACGACCGCGGCGAGCTGACTGGCGCCCGACGCGTGCACCTGCCAGCGCAACGCGTTGTGTACCGCATCGACGGTGAGCTGCGTGGTGACCGTGGTACTGCCCGCGCGCGTGGACACGGTGATCGGCCGGGCGACGGGAGCGACGCCGTTGACCAGTGCCGGCGTGGTAGACGGTGCTCGGCGCCGGGGCCCGGACTGCTCGAACGCATAGGCAAGCGAGACGAGGCGTGCGTCGGTGAAGCCCTTGCCGAGCAGCTCAACGCTCACCGGCAATCCATCCCCGGTGAAGCCGATCGGGATGGCGATGCTCGGCAGTCCGCTCTGCGCGCCAAGCTGGCAGGTGCTGCCCGGCTGTACCTGTCCGGGGAACGCGGCCACCGCGCTGGTGGCTGGCAGTGAGGTCGCGACGCTGAACACGGCTGAGTTCAGCCGCGTGTCGGGACTCTCCCTCGCCGAGCTGACGCCGTTCGTGCGAGGGTGAGGTCCATGCGGCGTCTAATGCGTCGCCGACGAACCGGCGCGGTTGCCTCATCCGGAGCAGGTGCGCAGACTGCCCGTGTCGAGCGGAGCTGAAATAGTGGGACTCAGCCTCTTCCGCCGCTTTCCATCGCACGCGCTCCGCTCGGTCTCGTGCCGGACGCTCTGCCGCCACGCCCTGCCCGCACGACTCCCGTATGCGCCACACCGCACCACATGAGTGACATCGTCGACCGCCTGTCCGCCTCGCTGGCCGACCGCTACCGTGTTGGACGCGAACTCGGCCAGGGCGGCATGGCCACCGTGTATCTCGCGCACGACCTCAAGCACGAGCGCGATGTCGCGATCAAGGTGCTGCATCCCGACCTCGGTGCGGCGCTCGGCGGCGAGCGGTTCCTGAGCGAAATCCGCACCACCGCCCGCCTGCAACACCCGCACATCCTGCCGTTGCTCGATAGCGGTGAAGCCGACGGCCTGCTGTACTACGTGATGCCGCTGGTCACCGGCGAGACGCTGCGCGCCCGACTCGAGCGCGAGCGCCAGCTCCCGATCGCCGACGCGGTGCGCATCGCCCGCGAAGTGGCGAGTGCGCTCGATTACGCGCACCGTCAGAACGTGATCCACCGCGACATCAAGCCGGAGAACATTCTCCTGCACGACGGCAGCGCCCTCGTGGCCGACTTCGGCATTGCGCTCGCGGTGCAGAGCGCCGGCGGCCAGCGCATGACGCAGACGGGACTCAGCCTCGGCACCCCGCAGTACATGTCGCCGGAGCAGGCGATGGGCGAACGTACCATCGACGCGCGCAGCGACATCTACGCGCTGGGCGCGGTGACATACGAAATGCTGTCCGGTGACGCGCCATTTACCGGTAACAGCGTGCAGGCGATCGTGGCGAAGGTGCTGACGGAAAAACCCACGCCGCTGCACACACTGCGTGACACCGTCACGCCATCAGTCGAGCAGGCCGTGTTCACGGCGCTCGCCAAGCTGCCGGCCGATCGCTTCGCGACGGCAGCCGAATTCAGCGCCGCGCTTGGAAACACGGGCTACGGCACCAGCAGCAGTGACGCACGACCCGCCGCCGCCGGCTCCCGCACCAGTCGCCGCGCGACCATGACAGCCGGCGCCGTTGCGCTCGTCGCCGTCGCCTTCGCGGCGCTCGGATGGTTGCGTCCCACGCCGTCAGCCGGCGTGCTGCGCTACGACATGCAGCTGCCGCCAGTGTTCACTGGCGCGGCCGGGCAGGAGCAGGTCCCGAAGCCATCGCCCGATGGGTCGTACCTCGTCTTCTTCGGACCGCGCAACGAGCCGGGAGCAGTCGGCGCGCAACTCTGGATCAAGCGGCGCGCGAGCCGCTCCGCCGTGCCGATCGCCGGCACCGCAGACGCGCAGGCGTTCACGATCTCACCCGACGGCGCGTGGGTGGCGTTCGTCGTGGGCAATGCCGTGTTGAAGGTGCCGGTGGACGGCGGCGCGCCCGTCACGTTGGCCAGATCGGAGGCCAACCCGTACTTCGGCATTGCGTGGCTCGATGACGGCACGATCGTGTACACGCGCGGTGCGCCCAAGCTGTCCGTGGCCAGCGTGTCGTCAAATGGGGGCGCCTCGTCCGCGGCCTGGGTGGTGGCCGATACCGCGCGAGAGGTGGTCGTCGCCCCGATCAGTGGAACGCGTGCGGTGCTGTTCTATCGCTGCGCTAACACCCAGTACGCCTGCGACCTCTGGGTCGGCGACCTCGGAACGCAGCAGCGCACGCTCGTGCTGAAAGGGGTGAAGTGGGCGCGGTACGCCGAGTCGGGCCACCTCGTGTACGCGCAGGATGGGCGGCTGATGGCCGACGAGTTCGACCCGCGCTCCTTCATTCTGCGCGGACAGCCCACCGTGCTCGCCGACAGCATCACGCGGGGCGACTCGCCATTCGAGTTTTCGCGGTCGGGTACGCTCGTCACGCGGAACGAACGGGACACCGGCCCCGGCGCCTACGAGATGATGTGGGTCGATCGCACGGGGCGCGCAACGCCCGTGGACTCGGCGTGGCGGTTCGACATCACGCGCTACGTCGCCGACCACGGGTGGGCGCTCTCGCCGGATGGATCGCGGCTGGCGATCGGACTCTATACCGACGCAGGCGATGATATCTGGGTCAAGCAGCTCCCTCGTGGGCCGTTGTCACGGGTCACGTTCGACCCGCTGCCGCAGATGCGTCCGCGATGGAGCGCCGACGGTCGTCTGGTGACCTTCATCTCCGGTCGTCCGGGCGCGCTGCAGCACCGCGCCGATGGTCTTGGTGGCGATTCGTTGTTGAAGGGTGGCGTCGTCGACGAGGCCGTGCTGTCGCCGGACGGTGTGTGGCTCGTGCCCCGCACGGGTTCGAACGGTTCCGTCGCGGGTGGCCGCGACATCACCGGTGTACGCACCGGTGCCGACACCACGCGCGTCCCGCTCATCGTCACGCCGTTCGACGAGGAAGCGATCGCGCTGTCGCCCGACGGCAAGTGGATCGCCTACCAGTCCGACGAGACGGGGCGCACCGAAGTATTCGTGCGTGCCTTTCCGAACACCAGTGCGTTCAAGCATCAGGTGTCGAATGGCGGCGGCGTCGCGCCGCTCTGGTCGCGTGATGGGCGCGAGCTGTTCTTTGTAAGCCCGGGCTCCGACATGATGTCGACCCGCGTGACCGCGGGCTCACCCATCGCAATCGCCGCGCCGTCACCACTCTTTCACATCGCCGATGATCTGCTGAAGGTGGAGTACGTATACTACACTCCGTGGGATGTCGCTGCCGATGGTCGCTTTATCATGGCCCGCACGCGTACCGGGACGAAGGGGACTGCCACATCGGTCGTCGTCGCCGAGAACTGGCTGACGGAGTTGCGCGAACGAATGATGCGTTGAGCGCGAGTGATGCAACCTCGGTCAACGTTCGGCTTCGTTCCTCAGCACCACGGCCGCATTTCGCCGGAGCCCCGCCAGCTTCACCCGCTTTATCGGTGACTTCCGGAAGGCCGCGCTGAACGCGGCCTGATCGAGCGCCAGGATGTCTCGCGCCAGCGTCACCGCGTCTTTCCCCGCAACGAACTCCCGCGCCCGGAATGGCGAATACTCCGCCAGTTCGACCGAGAACTTCACGTTCAACGGGCAGACACTCTGGGAGATGTGTCGGTATAACCGTTTTGAGATCGTCCTCCTGACGGGGCGTCGAACGAGCTCGTCGCGTGAACGCTAATCGGCGGAAGTCACGCGTGACATCAGCGGAAAATCCGCGGGCTGCCTGATCGACGCGACGGCAACGTCGACGTCCAGCATCGGCCAGTACAGATGATGTGCCGATGGCCACTCCACCGTCGTGATCTGCTCGATGGTCGCCGTGCGGAACCACGGGAACTCAGCGAAGGGGATATGCAACTCTTCGTTGCCGAGCAGCAGCCAGAGCCCGTGCCGCGAGATGTGGGTGACCTCAGCGACCGAAGCGGCGGATCCAATCATCATGGATCCCCTCCAGATGACCGCTAGACGCAATGGAGCGAGCCGCAGATCGGTTGGAAATCGGAGTCGTGAACATGCCGTTGGCGC
>JACMOE010000047.1 GCA_014378185.1 Gemmatimonadaceae bacterium
ATCTGCGGGGGTGGGGGCTAACCAAAATGATTGTGCTCACGACCCTGGGTCTGGTTGCCATCGCTACCGTTTCAGTCTGGTGGCCCGCATACCGTGCGGCCAAAATGGACGTGGTGGATGCGCTGCGCCGTCCCGATCGCACTATCCTCATCGCCTCGCACAATCTCGATGAGCTTGCGCGACTGGCCGATCGAGTGGGAATCATCGATCATGGGCACCTGCAGCGCATCGTGGACGTGCGCGCCACGCAGCGGCAGGTCACCGAGGGTGCCGCGTACCGCCTGGTGGTTACCCGCAATGAAGAGCTGGTGGCGTCGCAGTTTCCTGGCGCGCGGAGCATGGGCGGAGGGGAATTCGAGATGACGGGTGTGTCGCTCGACGTCATCAACGCCGGCGTTTCCGCGCTCATCCAGGGCGGTGCGCAGGTGAGCGCGCTGCATCCGGTGCATTCCGCGCTGGAGCAACAGTTCCGGGAGGCGGTTGGTGGCCGGCGGAGCACCGACAGATGAGCGAGACGCGCGAGGCCGATTCCGAGGTGGCATCTCGCCTGCCGACTCGCCGCCGGCGTGGGGGTGTCGCGTTGTACGGACTCTGGCAGCTCCGCGACTTTTTTGTAGAACGCGGGCTGCCCATGTTCATCATTTCCGGGTTGCTCGGGTACCTCACCGCCGCACCCATGCTGCCGGCGCTGCACCGGAACATCGCCTCGTTGCCGCCACGCCTCGTGGCGAAATGGGGAGGAACCGAGGCTGCGACGGCAATGTTGATGAAGGATTTCAACACACTGTTCCTGCGCAATTTCCTTGGCGCGGTGGTCTTTCTGGGCGCACTGCTGGCCATGAATGGCATCGTCGCCAACGACCGCAAGCAGGGACATTACCGCTTCCTGTTCACCAAGCCGGTGGCGCCGTGGCGTTATTACGGCCAGGCCTTCCTCATCCACTGGGCCGGTTACCTGGGCATCATGACGCTCCTGGCGCTGCTGTACGGCTACCTCGTCTGGCCGGTGCTCAGCGTTCCGCTCGTTGTCGTGCTGGCCCTGATGTTCCTGACGTACGCCGGCATCACGTTCGCGCTCTCGGCCGCGGCGCGGTGGGACTGGCTGTCGCTGGTCACGGTGGCTGTGGCAGCGAGCTTTCTCTGGGATCGCTACAAGGACTCCACGTCCGCGGCAGCCGCGCTGCTCTACCTGTTGCCTCCGCTGCATCGTACGTCGGACGTTTACCTTGCACTGGCGAAGGGCGAGCCGGTGCCATGGCCCCTGGTGGAATGGTTCGTGGGATACGGGGTGGCGTGCTATCTGGTGGGCCTCATCGTGCTCCGGTATCGGCGGCTTGCCATCGTGTGAGTGGCGGCGGATTGTCTGCGCCTGTGCCGATCGCGCGACCGTCGGCCCGGATGCCCCAACATGACCACAACGACGAAACATGACTGACTCCGACCTGACCATCGCACTCGATCCGGCGACCGTTCATCGCACCGTGCTGCCCAATGGCCTCACGGTGCTGGTCCGGCGCGATGCGTCCGCACCGGTGGTCGCCATCGTGACCTACGTGCGCGCCGGCTATTTCGACGAGACCGATGACGTCGTGGGCATCGCGCACGTGCTGGAGCACATGTTCTTCAAGGGCACGCCATCGTTCGGCGTGGGCGAGATCGCTCGCACCACGAAGGCGGCGGGTGGCTACCTCAACGCGGCCACCATCTACGACCACACCGTCTACTACACGGTGCTGCCCGCCGCCGGATTCGTCACCGGACTGGATGTGCAGTTCGACGCCTACGCCAATTCCCTCATCGATCCGGACGAATTGGCGCGCGAGCTGGAGGTGATCATCCAGGAGGCCAAGCGCAAGTCGGACAATCCAGGCGCGGTGGCCACGGAAACCCTGTTCGAGCTCCTGCACGACCAGCATCGCATCCGCCGCTGGCGCATCGGGCGAGAGCCCGGGCTGCGCGCGCTGGATCAGGCTGCCATGTTGCGATTCTACCGTAACTTCTACAGGCCCGGCACCACGGTGCTCAGCATCGTGGGGGATGTGGACGTGGACGACGTGGTGCGCGAGGTGACGGCGCGATACGGTGCGCTCGAGGGCGGCACGCCGGAGCGCTCACCCGGGCCCGAGGAAACCGGCGATCCCGAATTCCGTTACCGGGAATTGAGTGGCGACATCGGACAGACGCAGGTCGAGATTGGCTGGCGGACGCCGGGCACGCTGCACGACGACACGCCGGCGCTGGACATCCTCTCGATGGTACTGGGTGGCGGCCGCGCCTCGCGCCTCTACCGCGCGGTGCGCGAGCGAAAGCTCGCCACGTCCGTCTCTGCGTATGACTACACGCCCACCACGCTGGGCGTATTCGTCGTGAGTGCAGAGACGCCGCCGGAGCGAGCGACCGAGGCGGCGCGCGCGATATGGTCGCAGTTGCGTGCGATCCGGGAACACGGCGTGAGCGACGCGGAGCTCGTCCGCGCGAAGCGGCTGTACGAATCGCGCTGGGTACGACGGCTCGAGGACATGGAAGGGCAGGCGTCCTACCTTGCCGAGTGGGAAGCACTCGGCGATTGGCGGACGGCAGAGACATACCTGGCGCGCGCGCTCGCTGTGTCTGCGTACGAGCTCACCACGCTGGCGCGCACGTACCTGGATCCGGATCGCGCGAGCATCGTGCTCTATCGTCCCAGCGGCACGCCGGTGGTGGCCGAGGATGCCGGCGCGATGCGCGCCCTGCTCGAGGATGCGCCCGCCGCTGCCGTCTTCGAGCCGACGTTGCCGAGCGTGGCCGCGCCCGCCGTGCACACTCGCCTTCGCATCGAGCGGGAGGAGGCGGGCGTGCGCGTCTATCGCACTGCGGGCGGCACACCGCTGCTCGTGCGTCGGAAGGCCGGGGCACTCGTGCATGCAGGCGTGTTCGCCATCGGCGGCGCGCGCGATGAGCCGGCCGGTGAAGCCGGATTGACGTCGATGCTCGTGCGCACCGCACTCAAGGGAACGCAATTGCGCTCCGCGGTACAGATCGCGGAGGAAGGCGAATTGCTGGGGGGAAGCGTGGGTGCCGGTGTAACTGGCGAAAGCTTTGGCTGGTCGATCAGCGTGCCGGCGCGCTATGCGACGGACGCGGTGGCACTGCTGGCCGATGTGGCGCAGCATCCCACCGTTCCGGCGGAGGCGCTGGAGACGGAGCGCACCATTGCGCTCTCGGACCTGGCCGCCCTTCGTGACGACATGTACCGGTATCCCATGCGTCTCGCCATGGCTGCGGCGTACGCGGGACATCCGTATGGCAGTCCCGTCAGCGGCGACGAAACGACGCTGCCACGCATCACGGCGGAGCGCGTGCGTGAGTGGCACGCGGCGCGGTTCCTGAACGGACCGGTGCTGATCGCCGTGGTGGGCGACGCGGATCACGACGAGCTTGCCGCCATGCTGGCAGCGCGCTTTGGTGCGCTGCGTGGTGGAGAACCGTTGGACCTCGACGCCCCTGAATGGCCGGAGGGCGTGGTGCAGCGCGTCGAGCATCGCGACAAGGCGCAGACCGCCCTCGCGCTGTTGTTCCGCGGGCCGGCCCGCCGTGACGACGCGCGGTTCGCGGCGGAGATGATCGCGGGAGTGGCCAGCGGACTCGGGGGACGGTTCTTCGACGAACTGCGCGACAAGCAGTCGCTCGGCTACACGGTGCAGGCGTTCGCGAGCGAGCGAATGCTCGCCGGCGCCTTCGTGTCATACATCGCGACGTCGCCGGAAAAGGAGGAGCAGGCGCGGCGCGGATTGTTGGGCGAGTTCGCCAAGCTGCGCGACGCCGAGGTCACGGATCGGGAACTCGACCAGGCGAAGACGTATGCGATCGGCACGCACGCGATACGCCAGCAGAGCGGCGGTGCGGTACTCGGCGACATGGTGGATGCGTACATGTTTGGTGGCCTGCGCGAGCTGAGCGAGCATGATGCGCGCGTTCGGGGCGTGACGGCCAGCCAGATGATGGCGCTGGCCCGTGAGTACTTCGACGAGGACCGGCGCGTGGAGGGCGTGGTGCGCGGCACAGGCCGCGCCGTGTAGGCGCGGCCGGAACGATCAGCCGCCCACGCGCTGCTGGCTCCTCTTGAGCGCCGCGGGGGTGGAATCCGGGGCGGCGGATTCCTGGAGGCCCCGCAGGGCGCGCTTGATGGCGAATGCCACGCGCCGCAGGTGACCATCCGGGGCGCGAATGCCGGTAACGGTGCCGTAATCTCCCGCCTCCGAGACGATGAAGCCCTTGATGGCCGGTCGGCTGGTGGCCCATGCGAGGGCGGACCAGACGGCGTTTTCCTGGCTCATTTCACCATGCGCCACCGGAAACCCGCCAGCCGCGAACACCCAGTGATCCTTGCTGGAGCGGGATTCGCGCATCCACCGGTCTGCGGCGCCGCGCTCCGCATCCTGGGTCTTGGTGCCTGATGGCGAAGGCCAGAAGGAGAATCCCACCACGTCGATGGGAGAATTGGCCGCCGCCGCCCACGCGTACAGCGCGCTGTCGCGCGTGTCATACGCGGACGCGGCCACGCCGATCCGTGTGCGCGGCCGGATCCGCTTGGCCTCGGCGCTCGCGCGCGTGAGATAATTCTCCCAGAATTGCGGCGGCCGTTCGCCCGCTGCGCGCGTGCCCGCATCGTACGGATCGAGTGCGGGCACGAGGATGTCCGGCCGCAGGATGCGCACGATGGGCTCTACCGCGGACAGCCGCTGGGTTTCGTTGAACGTGCGGCCCGGCAGTGGGTTGAGGCTGGATCGGTAGCCCAGCGTCACGATGAGCTGCGTGCTGTCGCCGCGCAGGTTTTCGAGCGTGTGGGCGAGTGAGTCGAGCCCCGCCTTGGTTGCCTGCTCCGGAACGATGGTGACGGACACGACGGCAACGCCGAGGGTATCCACAAGGGCCAGATCGTTCCTGATGGCAGCGGGAGGAGGTGCTCCCGTCAGATCCGGGAACAGCTTGATGCCGACGTCGAGATCGTTGGCCGGTCGCTCCTGCAACTTCTCGGTGGAGGGATCGTGCAACGCATACGACCGCTGCGCCTCGTAGCCTGGCGGGACCTGCGAGAGGATGACGACGATCCACGCCAGCGCAACGAGCGCCAGGAAGAAGCGGAAGCTGGCCGACCATGCCCGCAGGGCGGGAAAGGCGGGAGCCGCCATTGGCACGAACAGGAAGAACGGCGATGCAATGCTGGTTGACGACTGCATGGCCCAGGCGAATGCGCCGCTGGTGATCGCGAGGTACGTGAGGGCAATAGCGGGCAGCGGCCTGCCCTGCGCGGCCATGAAGCGCAGCACCACGTCCACGGCGATCAACAGGTCGTATGTCGACATGAAGAAGCCCAGGAACGGGTTCACCAGCCGGCGCGTGGCTGCGTAAATGGCTTGCAGCGCGAAGATCACGAGGGTCAGGGGCCACAGCCACGCGACCGCAGTCACCGACCGGGCGGTGATGGCGTTGGCCGACGCGAGGTGGATGGCCAGCGCGGGGAGCAGAAGGAAGCCGGCCCGCGCCGTGAGCAGGACGAATGCGCGAGGCAGCTTCCGCACCTGGGCGATGCGCGCGCTGAGCAGGATGTTCCATGCGACGATGATGGCGACGAGCAGCAGTTCCAGCGGTGGCAGGAGGGATCGCATGTCAGCCGCGCATCCGTGTCTCGCGGACGACAGCACCGGGATTCAACCGGCGCACGAACACGTCCAGCGCCTTGTCGGCACCCGTGGAATCCGGGGCCAGTATGTCGACGAGAACCAGGCCGCGCTCGGGCAGCGAATGAATGCTCACGTGACAGGGATCGAGAAGCAGGACGGCAGAGACTCCACCGGACGGAGCGGTGCGGATGAGTGGTGTACCGGCCGAGATGAGGCCGCCTGCCCCAGCAGCTGCGATGAGCAGTCCGCTGAGGAGGGCCGCATCGCGCAGCGCTCCGGAGCCGACTCCAGTGAGATCGGCGATGACGTGTGCGAGCGGCGGAGCGGCGGTCACGCGCTAGGGCCGCATGGAAGTCGGGTCAACCGCTCGTGTGCCAGCGCCGGCTGTGCGAGCCAGCGACCGATGGCCATCCGCCCCCACCGCTCGCACGGCCGCCCAGCCGTCGTCGAGCTGAAAGTCCAGTTGCCGCGTGAGGCTCGTGCCGGCGGAAATGACACGCTCCCAGGAGGGCGACGTGGTGCGCCGCGTGAGGATCTCATAGTGCGCTGCTCCCGGCACCCTGCTCCAGCGCAGCGACCACGCCTGCCCGCCGGACGCCGCATTCTCGCGTCGCGCGATGACGGTATCAGGCGCGCCTGGTGCGCTGGCGAGGGAAACGACGGTAGCTGTATTGAGGCGTGCCACCTGGGCAACGTAGCCGAAATTCACGTGGGACAGGTCGTCGGTGGGAAGGTGCTGGCGCTTGTAGTTCTCCAGCCGTTCCGTAAAGCGAAGTCCGGGCCAGCCTGCCAGGATATATGGCGTGTGATCGCCACCCCGCCCGATCCGGTCCAGGCGAAAGACGGGTATCACCTCGAACGCGGGCAGGTACATGACACCGAGACCCCAGACGTAGCGGCCGAGTTCGCGACTCGCCGACGTGTCGGGATCCTGCGCAAAGATGCGCACGCTGGTGGAATCCACCGCGCCGTCCTCCGCCACGACATTTCCGACGATGTCGTCCGTCATGCCGGCCACCACCTGCTTGCCCTCGGCCTTCAGCCGCTGGGCCAGGTGCGTGGCACCCAGCAGGCCCTGCTCCTCGGAGGAGTGCAGCACGAAGATCACCGTGGCGGCGAGCCCTTTCGGATACCGCTTCGAGATCACACGCGCCAGCTCGACCACCGCCGAGGTGCCCGATCCGTCGTCATCGGCGCCGGGAGCGACGCTGGTGGAATCGACCCCGCCATTGGGTGGTACACTGCACACGCACGAGTCGTAATGCCCGCCCATCACGACCACCCGATTGGTGTCGCGGCCCGGCAGGATGGCCAGCACGTTCACCACGTTGGCTGAGGCGCGTTGCGGATGCCGCGCGACCTGGATCACGGCGGCATCGTATTCGACACGAAGGCAGCCACCACAATCGCGGCTGGTCTGCTGCAGTTGCGCGTAGAGCCATCGTCGCGCGGCGCCGATGCCTCGCGTGCTGGACATCGTGTCGGAAAAGGTGTTCCGGGTGCCGAACGACACCAGTGCGGAGTCCGTGGCGCGGATGCGCGCGGGGCTCACGTCGCTGAGCGCGGCCATGATCGACGCGTCGCGTAGCAGGCCGATGCGCGGATCGCCGAGCCAACCTGAGCTGGCGGGGATGATGGCGAGGCCACTCGTGGATGGCGCGATGTCCACGCGCGTGGTGCTGGAGGTGGTGCATGCTGCGGCCAGGAGTATGGCGGCGAGGACGAGTGGCGCGGTTCGGTGCGTCATGAAGAGCGTTTGTCGGGGGGAACGCGAATCTGGCGAATCTACGCGGATCAACGCGAATCCTTCAGTGCGAAAATGAGTGCCGGGCGCCAAATCCGGCGCCATCGCAAATGAAAAAGTCCTATTTTCAGGGCGATCGTGCATCCATGTCGGCGTTCAGTGCGAGGAGCGCCGTCCGCGCGAGGAAAGATTCGCGTTGATTCGCCTGATCCGCGTGGATTCGCGTTCCCAACGTCCAACGC
>JACMOE010000427.1 GCA_014378185.1 Gemmatimonadaceae bacterium
CGCGGAGTCCGCTCACCCCGTCGTCGCCCATGCCGGTGAGGATCACGGCGAGCACGCCCACCCCCAACGAGTCTCCGGTTGAGCGAAACAGGAAGGACGCGGAGGGGCGGAAGGCGCCCACCACCGCGGAGCCGTCGAGGATCACGCGCATCTCGCCGCGGTCGTCCAAGTGGCAGCCGAGATGCCTGTCGTCCGGCGCGATGTACACGGGGCCGGCCGCTGCCGGCTCACCGAGTTCGGCGAGCTTCACGCGAAGCGGGGTGTCGTGTGACAGCCAGTCTGCAAGTCCCGCCGAGAACCCGCGCGCGATGTGCTGCACGATCAGGATGGGGACGGAGAAATCACGGGGCAGGTCCGCCAGGATGGTGCGCAGCGCAGCTGGACCGCCCGTGGACGCGCCGATGGCCACGAGGCGAATGGGAGTCGTGCCGAGGGCGCCGCGCACGCGACCCGGGAGGACGGCGGCGGGACGTGCGATCGGCGTGTTCATCGTGAACGGCGACACGTTTCCGTGCCGCCGCACGACCTTCACCTGCGACATCGCGCGCACCATGCTCACGAACTGCCGGCGCTCGTTGGCGAACCCAGGCGATGCGGGGCCCTGGGGTTTCGCCATGACCATGAGGGCGCCGGCGCGCATGGCCTCGAGCGACAACTCGACGTCACTCTGCACGGCACTGGAGACGATGATGATGGGCCGAGGGCTCTGGATCATGATCTGCATGGTCGCTTCGAGTCCGTCCATCACGGGCATGTGGATATCCATCGTGATCAGGTCTGGCGCGAGTCGGCTGGCCAGGTCCACGGCGTCGCGCCCGGTAGTGGCTTCGCCCACCACGCTGATGTCCGGCTCCGCCGTCAGCAGCGACACGAGCAGGGCCCGTGCGGTGGCCGAGTCATCGACGACGAGCACGCGGATCATGACGAGCTCCGTGCGGTGCGACCCAGGAGCATGCGTACCGTGTCGAGGAGGGTGTCCTGGTCGAAGCTGGACTTGGTGAGATAGGCGTCGGCGCCGGCTTCGAGGCCGCGCGCACGCTGCGCCGGTTCGTCGAGTGACGTGACGAGGATGATGGGGAGCGCAATCGTGGAGGCATTGGCGCGGATGCGTTCGCAGAGTCCGATGCCATCCAGGTTCGGCATCTCCACATCGCTCACCACCAGCTCGATGCCTCCGCCTTCGACGGTGCGCCAGCCCTCGGCGCCGTCCACGGCGGTGACGACATCGTAGCCAGCGGCCGCCAGCACGCTCTGCTCGAGCGTGCGTGACGTGATGGAATCATCCACGACGAGAATGCGTGCGGGCGCGCGCTCCACGCTCTGCGTGGCCTCCAGCGCCCGTGACGGGCGGGCGCCCTCGCCGGCCTCGTGCGCCAGCAGCGCCGGCACGCTCAACACGAGCGCAATTTCTCCCGAGCTCAGGAGCGAGGTACCCACGGACGCATTGGTTGCCGCGCGCCCGGCATGTTCGAGCGGCCGGAGCACGAGCTCGCGCTCGTCGTGCAGGTCATCGACCACGACGGCGACTCGCCGGCCACCGCTTTCCAGCACCACGACCTGGAGCATGGCCGGGGGTTGCGATTCGGCGAACGGTGGCCCGAGCAGGGCGGCAAGGGTGGTGACTGGCATGGTCGCACCGTTCGTGACGAGCATGGCCCTGCCGTCGACGCGTGCGAGCGTGCGCGGATCCGCCCGCATCACGCGCACCACGAACGCGCTCGGCACGCCAAGCAGGGTATTGCCCACCTGCACGAGCACGACGCGCATGGTGGCGATGCTGATGGGGACGTCCACGATGATGGTGGTGCCGCGACCCGGCGCGGAGGTCACGTCCACCGTGCCTCCCATGCGCTCCGCGGCAGCGCGTACGATGCCGAGTCCCACGCCGCGGCCGGACACGGTAGTGGCGGACGTGCGGGTGGTGAAGCCCTCATCGAAAATGGCCCGCGCGACGGCGTGTGCATCAGCCGGCAGGGAGCGTCCGCTGCGTGCGATGCCCTTGCCGATGGCGCCGAGGTCGAGCCCGGCGCCATCGTCGGCCACGGCGACGCGCAGCCGGTCGCCGCGGAGCGACCCCTCGATGCGCACCTCGCCCTCCGCGGGCTTGCCGGCCGCGATGCGAATGTCCGACGCCTCGATGCCGTGGTCCACCGCGTTGCGCACG
>JACMOE010000428.1 GCA_014378185.1 Gemmatimonadaceae bacterium
AACCACTTCACCGTGCCGTTGATGCGTGCCATGAACCATACCTCGTACCGAGCTGATGTATCTGATCCCGCGTTGGAGACTGCGCCGGTGGCGACCGCCGCTCTCTTCACGTGACCCGTTATGATGCCTCGTAGTGCCGAGGGTTCGACGACTGAGGCGGGACTTACGGGGACAATCGGGCAAGTTTTGTGCACACGCAAACGCATGTACTTCAGCTTGCTGGCTTGGTTCAAGCAAGCCCGGCCACAAACCTCCCGAAAACGCGACACGGGGCCGATTGCTCGGCCCCGTGTGGCGGGTGATGAAGTTGACACCTTTCTGGTCCCTACGCAGCGCCCGCGATATAGCGTGCAACGCGTCCGCACTCGCGACACTGCAGGGTGACCTGCGAGCGCGGAGGGGGCGGAAAGTCATCTGGCGTGCGTTCGATCTGGCCGGAACACGACGGACAGCTCAGTGGCGAGCCATTCCGGTCGTTCGCGATCAGGTGGAGCGCCTGTACTGGGTTGTAAGTAGCCGGGCGCGGCTTGCGCATTGGCCCTCCGATATGATTTCGCACTACCCCGGATCCTGATCGAGGCGCCGGGACGCCCTTGACGAATAGTAACCCTTAAAGGGCCTAAAGCACAGTGGGGTATCGTCTTGCGAATTGATTTGCGGGCTGTGGCCCTCGTCGGCCTGTGCGTGGTATCCGCATGCGGGCCCCACGCACACATTCCGCCCCGTCCTGTCGTCGTACCCGCGATGCTCGATTCAACGGACGATGCCGCCAAGCTTGCACGCGTACTTGCGCCATTGCTCTACATCCAACGCGACGAAATGTTCCCGCTCAGTCGCGCCGTCGCAGTGGTGCACCCAACGAGAAGGGTCATCGCCTATCACCTGCTTTGGCGCGATGACGTTCACGGTGCGTGGATTCCATTCACTGTCCCCACCGATGAGGAGGTCGTCTGGGTCGGGTATTCCACGAGCGGTGCTCCAACCGATCTCTGGACCTATTGGCATGGCGTCATCCTCCACACGGACTGGCATGATCGCGGCACGCCCGCTGTCGACGTGCAGTGGGGGAAGCACGGATCCTTGCCGCGCGGCATCGTTGAAAGCGACCTCCCCCGCCTCCGCACCCTCAACGCCTTCTACCTCTACCATTTCATCGGCCTGCCCGACATCCTCCTCGGCAAACTCACGCGTCCTGGTCCGTGGGGGTTCTTTCACTCCTACGGACGATATCGCGACTTCTCCCGCGTCGTGCGTCTCGGCGATTCGCTCGATGTGGTGGTGCGTACCGAGGATCCGCGTGCGTCCCTTGCTGCGGTATTCGGGACGTCTTTTTCAGACAAGACGCAATGGCCACCCGCGAGCGGGCGCGCGCCCATCACCCCCTGACATGGCGGGGCGGGCGTCGGCAGCTTTCATACTGGCGCTGGCCGATCACGACGTTCGTCGCCATGTTTGCGTCATCTGCTGGCGGTGGTGTCACGACGAGTGCGTTGACTCGTGCTACCTTCGAGCAGCGACAGGATGCAGAGAAGTGGCAGCACCAGCGGTATGACGTGTGGCACTCCGCCTCGACGCCGACCGGCGGCACACGCGAATTTTGCGGCGTGCGTTGGTCGATTGCTCGTACGCAGCAGCTCGAATGCAGTCGCAGCATGCGGTAGCAAGTCCGCCGGACGCGAGTATGCGCTCGAAACTTGCCAGCGACATCAACCGTGATTCGCGCAGGACCGACGGCCACTATCCGGCAGAGGAGACGCAGCGATGGCAGCGAAAAAGAAGGGACGCAGCACCAAGCGCAGTGCAACCAGGAAGTCCCCGGCAAAGCGCGGCGGCGCCAAGAAGGCTGGTGCGAAGAAGTCCGGCGCCAAGAAGGCTGGTGCGAAGAAGTCCGGCGCCAAGAAGTCGGTCAAGCGCTCCAAGGTGGCCAAGAGGGGCACTGCGACGCGAAAGGTTGCCGCGAAGAAGCGTTCGAACTCCGCAAAGAAGGGAACTGCGACGCGGAAGACTGGTGGGACCAAGCGTTCGAGTTCGACCAAGAGGGGTGCGGTGACCCGCAAGGGTGGCGCGAAGAAGGTGACGGTCACCCGCAAGAGCGTCGCGAAAAAGGCTCCTGTCAGGAAGAGCGCACCCAAGCGTTCCACCTCCATCGTGGATCGCGTGAAGCGCGTGGCCACGGGCGTGGTCGAACAGGCGCAGACAGCCGTCAATCAGGGCGTCGATGCCGCGAAGGAACTGGGCGAAAACATCGTCGATCGCGTCACGAGCTGACGAATCCCCTTCGCTTGCGTGCCGCGTCGGTGTTCATCCGGCGTGGCGCGCGAGGAAGGTCAGTACAAGGTCTGCCACAGCATCCTTGCAGTAGTCCACGGTGATGACATGGCCACACCCATCGAGCCAATGCGCCTCGACGGGCACCGTGAAGGCGTTCACCGCGGTCTGCGCCAAGGCGCGCGGAATTCGATTATCGTGCTCGGAGTTGATGATGAGCGTAGGCAGGCGCAGGCGTGGCACGACACGGCGTCCCGCCGCCGCCGTGTCCACGAGTGCCGACAGTGCCCCGGCGGAGAAGGTACCGTATGCACGGCTCGCGTCGCGCGCGTCGGGATCGTGCACTGATGCCTCGCCCCCACCCCGTACATAGGGCATCAAGGGGCTCCACAGCCATGATAGCGCGCTCGCCGCACGCACATCTGACGGCGGCGTGAGGTAGGGAGCGAGCAGCACGAGAGCCTGCACACGTGTCGATTCGGAGGAAAGCCTCGCCGCGAGGGCGCCTCCCATCGACAACCCAACCACGCCAATCCACCCGTCGGATGCAGCGAGCGCTGACAGCGCCCCCCGTGCGGCCGAGTAGTAGTCCATGGCCGAGGCGGCCGCGAAGGCACGCGGTGATCGCCCGTGGCCCGGCAGAAGCGGAACATGCACGGTGTATCCTGACGCGTTGAGCCGATCAGCCAGGTAGCGAAGTGACTGCGGCGAGTCGCCAGACCCGTGGAGCATCAGGAGGCGACGGCCGTTCGTTCCTTCCATGATGAACCCTTCGGCGCCTCCCACCACTCCATTGGCGCCCTCGGGATAGCGGCTCGCGTACTCAACCTCCAATCGTCTCGACGCGCGACGTCCGGTCGCCGCGAGCCCTGCGGCGGCCACCGCCACCGCGAGCGCAACCACAAGCACGACGGCGATCAT
>JACMOE010000429.1 GCA_014378185.1 Gemmatimonadaceae bacterium
AGCAGCGCGGTGCCGAAGTTGTAGAGCGCGCCAGGCGAGCGGTCGCCCTTCTGGATCACCTGACTGAACAGTGCCGCCGACTTGGCGTAGTTCCCGGCATGATACGCTGCCGCGCCGTCGATGGACTCTCGTGCCGGCGCGCAGCCGGATGTCATGCACACAAGGAGCAGGCCTGCCGCCACGGCTGTTTCGGCCGACGCCGCGCGACGACGTCGCCGCGCACGCCGCCCGGCCAGTACGGAATCGAGCCACAACAGCAGGATGGCCGGCAGGAGGAACAGCTGGAATCGGGGCGAGAGCGTATCGCCCGCCTGGGTCATCTTGCCACCCGTGCGCAGTCTCGAGAGCGCCGCCTTGATGCGCGCCGCCTTGTCGGTGGCGTCGGCGGGGATGAAGGTTCCGTTCGCGGCGGTTGCCGCGGCCTGGAGGAGCGTTGGCTGGTAGTGCGTGATCACGACCTGGCCCGCCTCGTCGCGCTTCTGCGTGATGACCCCACTCGCGTCCTTTACCGGTATCGTGCTGCCCGCGGTTGTGCCGAATCCCACCGTCACGAGGCTGACGTTATTCTCGGCAGCCTTCTTCGCGGCGGCAATCAACTCCTCCTGCGGTTCGAACCCTTCGCCATCACTCATGATGACGAGCGCGCGGTCTGCGCCACTCTTGGTGAGGGCGAGCAGGCTGGTGCCCTGCGTGATGGTGGAGGCGAGTGAGGTGCCGGCCTGTCCGACGACGCTCGGATCGAGGTTGTCGAGAAACAGGTCGAGGGCGCCTTCGTCCACCGTGATCGGCGTGAGCACGTACGATCGTCCCGCGAACGCCAGCAGACCCACGCGATCACCCGGACTGATGGAGCGCAGCCGACGGATTTCCTGCTTCACCCGTTCGAGGCGGTTGGGCGTTTCGTCCGTGGCCATCATGGAGAGCGATGCGTCTACAGCCAACACCATGTCCACGCCGTTCGATTGCACGATCGAGCGCTCGTGGCCCCAACGAGGGCCGGCAATGGCCACGCCGGCCAGCGCAGCGGCAAGACCGAGTCGCGACGCACGCCATCCGCTGCCAGCCAGAGCGCTCGCCGGAATGAGCCGGCGCACGACGTCGAGCGCGCCGAAGCGAAGGAGCCTGCGCTCGCGGCTCGCGCGCGCGCGCCTGAGCAGCACCGCGAACAGGATGGGCAGCACGATCACGAGCGGCAGGAGCCACGGCAATTCGATGATGCTGAAGTCGAGTGTCATGGCAACGGTCCCTTCCACGCCACCAGGAGCAGCTCGGCGACGAGGGCGACGAGCATGATCGTGAGCGGCCAGCGGAACAGCTCGGAGTAGCGCACGAAGGTCCGGCTGCGCACCGGGGCGCGCTCCAGGGCATCGATCTGTTCCGTGATGCGCTGCAGTGCCGCGGGATCGCGTGCGCGGAAGTAGCGGCCTCCGCTCGCGTTGGCCACGTCGGTGAGGAGCGCGTCGTCGATTTCGACGCGCTGCATCTCGTATCGCAGTCCGAACACGCCACGCCCGACAGGCACCGGCGCCATGCCTTCCGTGCCTACGCCGATGCCATAGATCTTGATGCCGAACTGCGAGGCCGCCTTGGCCGCGGTGCGAGGATCGATGGAGCCGCGGTTGTTCACACCGTCGGTGAGGAGGATCATGACGCGCGAGCGACCCGGTGCGTCCTTCAACCGGTTTGCGGCGGTGGCGATGGCGGTGCCGATTGCCGTGCCGCCCTCGAGCTGCCCGGGCTGGAGGTTGTCCAGTGCGGCCTGGACTACGGGATAGTCGGTGGTGAGCGGTACCTGGGTGAGCGCCTCGCCGGAGAATGCGACGATACCGATGCGATCGGTATTCCTCGCGGCCACGAACTGCTTGATCTTGGCGCGCGCAACTTCCAGCCGGTTCTGCGGCTGGAAGTCGAGGGCAAGCATCGAGCTGGAGATATCGAACGCGATGACGATGTTGATGCCTTCACTCGTGGTGGTTTCCGCATGCGCGCCAGAGCGCGGGCGCGCGAGGGCAACGATGCCGCTCGCCAGCGCCAGGTTCCGCAGCGTGACGAGGGCACGCGCGAGCCCGCGGCCGGCACGCGGTCCGCGCGCAAGCACGGCGACACGCGAGAACACGATGGCCGCGGGCGCACGCCGCCTCGCGACGAACCACCACACCGGCAGCAGTGCGAGGAGCAGCAGCCACCAGGGCGATGCAAACTGGAACGCACCGAGGCTGATCACGTGCACATCCCTCGACTTGCTGCGCTCGCTCGGGATGACATCACGCGGCACGCTCCTTCTCTGCCGCGCGCTCGGCGGCAGCGAGCGCCTCAGCGCGCTGGTGCTCATCCCGGACGATGGCTTTCGCGTCATCACCAATGGCACGCGCGCGGTCTCCCGCGAGCGGGGCGTTGGCGAACTTCACCGGATCGACGGACTCGAAGAGCAGGCGGAGGGCATCGTGCGGCACAGTCGGCACGCCGCGCACGGCAGCTTGAAGCTCCCCGCTCGTGAGCGCCAGTGAGACAGGCGCAAGTCGCGCCGAGAGGTAACGACGAAGCACATCCGTCATCAGCGCGGTGTGCCGGCCCTGCTCGCCCGAGTCGATGAGGCGCAGGCGCTCAATGCGCTCGAATGCCGCGTTGGCCTCCGCATAGGGGTCACCCGGCGTGGCCAACAGGCCCCGCCGCCGGCGCACGATCCACCACGCGAGCAGTCCGATGAGCAGGGCCGCGAGCGCAAGAAGTGCCCACCACCACCAA
>JACMOE010000048.1 GCA_014378185.1 Gemmatimonadaceae bacterium
ATAAAGTGGCACGATGATCACCATCTGGTACTTCTTCGCCGTCTCCTGCATGAGGCGCGTCGTGGGCCCGTCAGGGATGTACTCCGTCGCCTCATACCACCGCGGCACCTGCTCCGCGCAGAAGTACGGACCGGTGAAGATCTCCTGCATGCAGAGGATCTGCACCCCAGCTCGACCCGCCTTGTCGATGAGGATCATGTGCTTCGCGATGTTCGCCTCGCGAATCCTTGCGATTGGCTCGCTGGTGTCGCAGGCGTTCGACGCCTGGATCAAGCCGCACTTCACGACATGGGACATTCGTCTCTCCAGGCTTCTATTGGTCGGCGAGCGTGGGTGCCTGCTGGCCACGCATGAGGGCGAGGTACATGACGAAACTCGATCCGAACGTCACGAACCAGGCATACTGGTACAGGTGATCCAGCACGGAGGGATTGGCAACATTGCCACCCGGCGTCATGGCAGCGTGAATGAACCCCGGCACCACCGGCAGCACGGCGACGACCAGCGCGATCATCGCCCTCGGATTCACCCCGCCGCGATAGGTGTACAAGCCCTGCTCGTGAAACAGGTCGGGCAGCGAAAGCTGTTCCTTGCGCAGCACCCAGTAGTCCGCGATGAGGATGCCGCCAAGCGCACCCATGAGGCTGGAGTAGCCCACGAGCCAGGTGAAGATGTAGGCGCCCGCATCGGAATAGAGCTTCCACGGCATCATCAGGATGCCCACCACCGCAGTGATCAACCCACCTGCGACGTAGCTGATACGCCGCGGATTGAGGTTCGAGAAGTCGTTTGACGGCGAGACGACATTGGCCGCCATGTTGGTGTGCAGTTGCGCGGCCAGCACCACGAGCGCCGCGAAGATGATCACGCCGGTGCCCCCGATTTTCGTCACGAGCACCACCGGATCCCACTCTGCCTTGCCGAAGATCACGATCGTCGCGCTCGTGACCGCCACCCCGATGAAGGCGAAGGCGGTCATCGTGGTTGGCAGGCCGAGTGCCTGGCCGATGGCCTGCGACCGCTGGCTGCGCGCGTATCGCGTGAAGTCCGGGATGTTGAGGCTCAGCGTGGCCCAATAGCCCACGGCAGCCGTCAGCGAGGGCGGAAAGATGGTCCAGAAGGGCTTGGCATCAGCGCCCTGAAGGCGCGACGACTCCGTGAGGATGTGCGAGAGACCGCCTCCGTTCCTGATCCCCCAGACGAGAAGAACGGTGCTACCCGTGATGAGAAACGGCGCCGCGAAGCTGCCGAGCATCTTGATCGCCTCGATGCCGCGGGCAATGATCACCACCTGAAGCAACCAGAAGAGTCCGAAGGCGATGGCAATGCCGCCCGGTACCCGAGTCCAACCCGGCCACGCCGCGGTGAACAGCGTGTTGAGGGCGAGCGCGGCAATCCACGTCTGGATGCCGAACCAGCCGCATGCCACCACCGCGCGCAGCAGGGCCGGCACGTTCGCGCCCTTCACTCCAAAGGCCGCACGACACAGCACCGGAAAGGAAATGCCGTACCGTGTGCCGGCGTGCGCATTCAGGATCATCGGAATGAGCACGATCGTGTTGCCGAGCAGGATGGTGACCATCGCCTGCCACCACGTCATGCCCTGCGTCATCATCCCCGACGCGAGCGTGTACGTCGTGATCACCACGCTCATGCCGATCCACAGCGCGGCGATGTTGTAGGTGGACCAGGTGCGCCGCGTCAGGGGCGTCGGTGCGAGGTCGGGATTCCAGAGCGGGCTGCCGGAGAGGTCCTCGTCCGTGGTGACGAAGTCGCTCTCGGCCGCCGCACGACTCACGCGCGCGCTCCCGCGAGACCGGCCGACGTTCGCGGCAACCACTGCCCGCGCCCCGCCTTGCCAACCACCTTGTAGTCATTCACGATCACCTCGCCGCGCGACAGCGTCGTACGGGAAAATCCCGCAAGCTCCCAGCCGTCGTACGGCGACCAATCGGCGTTGGTCTCCATGGTGGATGGGTCAACCCTGTGCGTGCGGGTGGGATGGATGATCGCGAGGTCCGCATCGGCGCCAATCGCGATCGACCCCTTCCGCGGTGCCAGGCCCATGATCTTCGCGGGGTTGGTGCTGAGCTTCGCGCACATCTGCGGCAGGGTGATGCGACCTTCGAGCACGCCCTTGGTGTACGTCACGGGCATCAGGGTCTCGAGGCCGGGCATGCCCATGGGGATCCTGGTCCAGTCACCCTCCCACATGGCCTTCTGTTCCCGCGTGAAGGTGCAGGTGTCGGTGGAGATCACGGAGACCTCTCCCGTATTCAACCCACGCCAGAGCCGCGCGGAGTCCGCCGGCTTCTTGAGCTGCGGGCAGCACGCGTACAGGTGGCCGTCCTTGCCGGCGAACACGGAGTCATCCAGCACGAGGTACTGCACGCACGTCTCGGCGACCACCGGCACGCCGCGATTCTGCGCGGCGCGAATGATGTCGGCACCCTCGGCGGTGGACATGTGGACGATGTACAGCTGGCCCCCCGTTGCCTCGGACCACTGCACAACTCGCTGAATTGCCTCGGCCTCGATGAAGTTGGGCCGCGTGATGGCATGCAGCACGGCGCCGTGCTGCTTCATGAGCTCCGGCGTGTGGTGCCGCGCGATGAGCTCGTCCAGCACCCGGGAGGATTCCGCGTGCACGAGCAGCATCGTGCCGTGCTGCTTCATCTGCTCCAGCGTGCCGAAGAGGGCGCGATCGTCGGACTGCCAGCCCTCGGACTCATAGATCATGAACTCCTTGAAGGTGGTGAATCCCCGCTTCACCATCCCGGCGATCTGGTCCTTGTGCTCGTTGTAGCGGGTGATGCAGATGTGGAAGGTGTAGTCGATGAGCGACTTGCCCTCCGCCTTCTTCATCCACGTGTCGGCGGCCTCGCTCAGCGAGCCCTCGGCAGACGGTATCGCGAAGTCGATGACGGTGGTGACCCCGCCGCGCGCGCCGGCGCGCGTACCGCTGAGATAGTCGTCGGCAGACACGGTGCCGCAGAACGGCAGCTCGAGATGCACGTGGACGTCGAGCACGCCGGGAATCACGTGATGCCCGGCGGCATCGATGACGTCGGCGCCCGCGGTATCGAGATCATCGCCGAGTGCAGCGATTTTCTCCCCCACGATTCCGATGTCGCCCGTGAATTCGCCGCCGGGCGTGACGACGTTGCCTCCCTTCACGACTCGATCGAAGCGCATTGGACGGCTCAGCGCTCCGCCTGGGAGAGCGCCACATCCAGCGCCTCGAGTGCATAGTCCACGTCGTCGGCGGTGATGCACATGGGCGGCTTGATGCGCAGCACGTTGCTGTCGAGGCCACCCTTGCCCACGAGCACGTTCATCTCGCGCAACGCCTCCATGAGGTCGAGCGTCTCCTGCTTCGCCGGCGCCTTGGTCGCGCGATCGCGCACCAGCTCGATGCCGAGCATCAATCCCATGCCGCGCACATCGCCGATCAATGCATGCGACGACTGCAACTTCCGGAATCCTTCCATGAAGCGCTTCCCCAGCACGCGGCAGTTCTCCTGGAGTCCGTCCTGCTCGATGATGTCGAGCACGGCGAGGCCAGCTGCCATCGACACCGGATTGTTGGCGTAGGTGTTGAAGTGGATGCGCTGCGCCAGCGTCCTGGCGATGTCCATTCGCGTGGTGACAGCGCCGATGGGCGCACCATTGCCGAGTCCCTTGGCCATGGTCACGAAATCCGGCACCACGTCCCAGTTCTGGAAGCCCCAGTAGTGATCGCCCGTACGGCCGAAGCCTGTCTGCACCTCGTCCGCGATGCAGAGGCCGCCGAACTCGCGCGTGATGGCGTACGCCTCCTTGAGATAGTTGGGGGCGCCATACGTCACACCGCCCACACCCTGGATCGGTTCAGCGAGGAATGCCGCGATCTTTCCGGGAGTGGAGTAGCGAATGAGGTCGCGGATGTCAGCGGCTGACATCGACGCGATCTCTTCCGGCGTACCCGCGAAGGGGCTGCGATAGGGATCGGGGTTCATGGCGTGATGCACATGCCCCTCGCCACCCACCGGGTATTTCCATGTGCTGTGCGACGTCAGCGCGATGGCGCCCGGACTGCCGCCGTGGTAAGCGTTGCGCAGCGCGATGACGTCGCGATTGCCGGTGTACAGCCGCGACATCTGGATGGCGAGATCGTTCGCTTCACTGCCCGAGTTGGTGAAGTATGTGACATCGAGCCCCGCGGGCATCTTTGACGCGAGCTTCTTCGCGAGCATCGGGAAGTTCGGATGCATGTAGATCGTCGTCGCATGCTGGAGCGTGCCGACCTGCCGCGTGACGCGTTCGACGAACTGCGGATGGCAATGGCCCACCGACACGGTCACGATGCCCGCCAGGAGGTCGAGGTATCGCCGGCCCGTCTCGTCGTAGAGGTATTGCATGTGCCCCTCGACGATGAGCAGCGGCTCCCTGTAGAGGGTGTACACCGCGGGGTTGGTGTACTGCCTCCGCATCGCGAGAACCTCGTCGCGCGGCGGTCCATCGTAGGGGCGTGGCTGATGATCAGTGGCGGGCAGCTCGAGCTGCGGAGCGATGGTTGTCATCTCGATCTCTCGTCTAGTGAGTGCGACTCTTCAACCGCGACGATAAAAAACATGAACCACAGGGGACACAGGGGACACGGAGAAATGCTTGAACAACGAAACCGGCATGGGACGAATCAATATCAAGGTTTGTTGCAGTCCCTGTGTCCCCTGTGTCCCCCCTGCTGAATGTTGCTGTGCAGTTCGCGCCCGAGGATCACGACGTCGCCAACTCCCCATGCTCGGGCGCCGCATAGCCCTCCACCGGCTCGTACCCGCCCTGATACCCCTCGCCCTCCGGTCGCCGAATCTGCGACTGCAGCACCACACGATCGCGCCGGATTCCGCGAAAGTCTGCAACCGACTTCCACCCCTTGTCGGCATTGCGCTCGAGAAACGCAACGAGTCCTCCATTCAGCCGCTTGATGACCGTTGGCCCAA
>JACMOE010000430.1 GCA_014378185.1 Gemmatimonadaceae bacterium
GTCGCCGCAGCGGCGGAAGTGGCCGCCGCCGAGCAGGCCGTCACTGACGCCGTCGAGGCCACACACGCCGCCGAGCGCGCTGAACGTGAACAGCGTGAGGCCGCCGAGGCCGCAGCCGCAGTCGCTCGTGCTGAACAGATCGCTGCTGCTCGCACCGCCGAAGCACGCGCACAAGCTGACGTGCTCACGAGCGAAGCGCGCGAAGACGTCGCGCCGCATCAGGCAGCTCCCGTCGCCAACACCACGAGCACGAGTGCGGGCACGACAGCACTCGAGTCGCCGCGCGCGGATGCTCCGCGCCCGAGCGCGCCGTCCATACCCATTACCGTGTCAGCCGGCAGTGATCGCCCGCGCCCACGGCCCATCACGCCCGGCGCGCCACGTCCGCGCACCGCATCCGCTGGCTCGCCATTCCCTCCACGACCGGTTGCCTCCGCGTCGCCTGGCGGCTTTGGTGGACCCACGCGCCGCGACGATCGTCGTCCGCCTGTTGGCGGCGGCCCGCCGTCCGGCAATCCGCCCACCGCAGGCGCTGGTGCCGGAGCGGGCGGCGCTGCGGCGCGCAGCCGCGGCAAGAAGGGCAAGCGCGGCTCGGTCGATCAGGAGGTCGTGGATGCCAACATCGCAAAGACGATGGCATCCATGCGTGGCGCGCCCACTCGCGGCGGCCGCACCGATCGGCGCGGCATGCGCGAGGAAGCCGAGGCCATGCGCGTGGCCGAAGTGGAGCGCGAAAAGAAGCTGGTCCGCGTCAACGAGTTCATCACGGTCAGCGAACTCGCGCAGATCCTGAAGGTGTCGCCCACGGAAATCGTCGGCTTCGCGTTCAAGAACCTCGGCCTCATGATCACGGTCAACCAGCGCCTCGACTTCGACCAGATCGAGATCGTCGCTGGCGAATTCGGCTTCCAGGCCGTGCGTGAGGATGAGTACAAGGCGGAGGAAGTCGGCACGGTCCCGGAAGACCTGCCGGAAGAACTCGTGTCGCGTCCCCCGATCGTCACGATCATGGGCCACGTCGATCACGGCAAGACCTCGCTGCTCGACTACATCCGGAAGGCGAACGTCGTGGCCGGTGAGGCAGGCGGCATCACGCAGCACATCGGCGCGTACCACGTGGAACTCGCCGGTGGCCGGATGATCACCTTCCTGGACACGCCGGGTCACGAAGCCTTCACGGCAATGCGCGCGCGCGGTGCCCAGGTCACGGACGAGGTCATCCTCGTGGTGGCCGCGGACGACGCGGTCATGCCGCAGACCATCGAAGCCATCTCGCACGCCAAGAACGCCGGCGTGCCGATGATCGTCGCCATCAACAAGGTCGACCTGCCGCAGGCCAACGCAATGAAGGTGAAGCAGGACCTGCTCCAGCACGGCGTCGTGCTCGAGGAATTCGGCGGCACCACGCTCAGCACGGAGATCTCGGCCAAGAAGGGAACGGGCATCGAGCAGCTGCTCGAGCAGATTCTCCTTCAGGCGGACCTGCTGGAGCTCAAGGCGAACCCCAACAAGCGCGCCACCGGCACGGTGGTGGAAGCGCAGCTCGACGCTGGCAAGGGTCCGGTTGCCACGGTGCTCGTGCAGAGCGGCACCCTCAAGGTCGGCGACGACTTCATCGTCGGCATGTTCTCGGGCCGCGTTCGCGCGCTGCTCGATGAACGTGGCAAGCCCGTCAAGTCGGCCGGCCCGGCCATTCCGGTGCAGGTGCTTGGCATGGCGGGTGTCCCCATGGCCGGCGATCAGTTGCTGGTGGTGGAAGATGCCGGCGCCGCGCGTGAAGTGGCGCAGCGCCGCGAACGGCCCGACCGCGAGGCGAAGAGCCGCCGCACCACGCGCGGTGGGGTCACGCTGGAAGACTTCTTGGCCCAGAGCACCACGGGCGAAGTGCGGTCGCTGCGCATCGTCATCAAGGCGGACCAGGGTGGGCCGGCGGAAGCACTCGCTGACGCGCTCAGCCAGCTCGGCACGAGCGAAGTGAAGGTCGAAGTGGTCCACCGCGGTGTCGGTGCCATCACGGAGAGCGACATCCTCCTCGCCCGCGCGTCGGGGGCAATCATCATCGGCTTCCATGTGCGTCCGGACAACAACGCACGGGCTGCCGCGGAGCGCGAGAACGTCGACATCAAGCTCTATCGCATCATCTACGAAGCGGTGGCCGACGTGCGCTCCGCGCTCGAAGGCATGCTGCGTCCGGAGAAGCGCGAGGTCGTGCTCGGTGAGGCGGAGGTGCTCGAGACCTTCAAGGTGCCGAAGATCGGACTGATCGCTGGCTGCGCGGTGCGCAGCGGCATCATTCGCCGCGATGGACGCGTGCGCATCATCCGCGACAGTGTCGAGGTGTACGAAGGCACCATTCATTCGCTGCGTCGCTTCAAGGACGACGTGAAGGAGGTTCGCGAGGGCTTCGAGTGCGGTATCGGCGTCGAGAACTTCAACGACCTCAAGGTCGGCGATCGCATCGAGTGCTACCGCACGGAAGAAATCGCGCGCACACTCGAATCGGCTCCCCAGAGCTGACGACGGTACGCCGCGCCTCGGGCAGCCGGTCCTTTCGGACCGGCGCCCGTCGCGTCGGCCTTCCCGCACTGGACGTTATCCGTGTCGCCTGACCATCATCGCTCCGATCGCGTCGCTGCCGCGATGCGCGAGGAGATCGCCACCTTCCTGACCAACAACGTCAAGGATCCACGCATCCTTGGCCTCGTGACCGTCACGGCTGTCGAGGTCTCGCGCGACCTGCGTCACGCAAAGGTCTTCGTGAGCGTGCTCGGTTCCGAATCCCAGCGCGCCGCCACGTTCGAGGGGCTGGACGCGGTGGCTGGTCACCTGCGCGGACGCGTTGGACGCGCGCTGCGTCTTCGCGTTGCGCCCGAGTTCACGTTCAAGAACGATGAGAGCATCGCCCACGCGGCGCACATCGAGCAACTCCTCGCCCAGGTCCGCCTCGAGCTTCCGCCGGAACCTGTTGCGCCGCCAGAGACCCCGTCCGGTTCACCCAGCCCCGCCGATGA
>JACMOE010000431.1 GCA_014378185.1 Gemmatimonadaceae bacterium
CTTCATGGCCATGCCCTTGGCGCGCGGACCAAGACCGGCCTGCGTCACGCGCTGCCGCCAGGCCAGCAGCTGTCCGTCGGGGTCGATCTTGACGGGACAGACCGCCGTACACGAACCGCACAGCGTCGAGGCAAAGGGCAACGCGGCATACCGCTCGAGATCGAGGCCCGGCGTGAGCACCGAGCCGATGGGGCCGGGCACCGTGGACCCGTAACTGTGCCCCCCGGACCGCCGATAGACTGGACACGTATTCATGCACGCGCCACAGCGTATGCACTTGAGCGAGCTCCAGAACTCCTCGCGCGCAAGTTGCTGCGTGCGCCCGTTGTCCACGAGTACCACGTGCAGCTCCTGCCCCGCGCGCGGCGCATGCACGTGCGTGGTATACACGGTGAGCGCCTGCCCCGTGGCGCTGCGCGCCAACAATCGCAGGAACACCGGAAGATCCCGCACGCGGGGAATGACCTTCTCGATTCCCACCGACGCGATGTGCACGGGCGCCAGTGCCATCCCGAGATCCGCATTGCCCTCATTGGTGCACACCACGAAGCCGCCCGTTTCGGCGATGGCGAAGTTCATCCCGGTGAGCGTGGCGTCGGCAGCAAGGAATTTCTCCCGGAGATGCGCGCGCGCGGCGGCCGCGAGCGCCGACGGATCCGACAATCCCGCTGGCGTGCCAAGGTGCTCGTGGAACGTTTCGCCCACTTCGGCACGCTTGAGGTGGATGGCCGGCATCACGATGTGGCTGGGTCCTTCTCCACGAAGCTGAACGATGCGCTCGCCAAGGTCACTGTCGATCACCTCGATGCCGCGCGCCTGGAGATACGCATTGAGTCCGCACTCCTCCGTAAGCATCGATTTGCTCTTCACCATGTGCCGCGCGCCGGCCCCCTCGAGGATTCCCAGGACGATGGCGTTGTGTTCCTCCGCGTCGCGCGCCCAGTGCACCTGCATCCCATTGGCAATCGCGTTGGACTCGAACTGCTCCAGGTACTCGTCGAGATGCGTGAGCGCGTGCTCCTTGATGGCCGAAGCACGCGCGCGCAGCGCTTCCCAGTCAGGCACGAGCGCTGCGGCGCGGTCACGCTTCTCGCGCACCAGCCAGAGCGATTCATCATGCCAGCTGGTACGCGCCGCATCAGCAGTGAATGCGGCGGCTGCCGCCGCGTGGTCGACGGGCGCCGCGCCGTGCAGCACGGGCAACTCGAACACTCGACGCATCATGGCAGGCTCGCCAGACCCGCGAGCACTTCCGCCACGTGGTACATCGGCAGGCCGAGCCGCTCGTGGCGCGCCAAACCGTCCAGGTGCATCACGCACGACATGTCGGTGGACACGACCGCCGCCGCACCCTGCGCGCGAAAGTCGCGCAGGCGATCGGTGCCCATGCGAACGGACACATCGGGTTCGCCCACGGCGAATGTTCCTCCAAAGCCACAGCACTCGTCGGGCCGCGAAAGATCGGCCATCTCGAGACCGTGAACGGTGCCGAGCAGCGCCCGCACCTTGTCGAACGGGTGGATCTGCAATTCGCTGGGCCTGGCGAGTCCGAGACCGCGAAGCCCGTGACAACCGATGTGAATGGCGACGCGAGTCTTGAACGTGGCACCGAGACTGGATACTCGCTTGAGGCCGACGTCGTCATGAAGAAACGCGCAGAACTCGGTGGTCCGCTCAGCGACACGCGGGCCGGCGCTGTCGGCCCTTCCGCTGTGAACCATCACCTCGCCAGCGTGCAGCCGCACGTGCATCGCGCAGCTGCCCGAGAGCACGATCACGCGATCATATCCCGCATAGGTGTTCACGAAGCGATCGATGGTGGACTGGCCTTCGCGCGCATACCCTGCATTGGCCGACGGCTGGCCGCAGCACGCCGCACTCTCTGGTACGTCCACCTCGATGCCGAGGCGCTCCAGTACCGTGAGCGCCGCAATGGCAACGCGCGGATAGAACTGGTCTACATAACAGGGCACGAACAGCGCAGTCTTCATTGATCAGAAGTTGAATCGGTCGATGTTCGTCTTGTTGAACCGGATTGCCGAGTGAACAGCTCAACCGTGATCGCGCCGATGAGCAGCGCACCAGTGAGGATACCCGCGAGTTCCGCTGGCTGCCAAGTGCCACGGTTACCTTGCGGCCTGTCTTCGCTCCAGCCCCACTCTCATTCATAAGGAAAAATGCTTCGACTGGCGAAGCTCGTCCTCATCGCTGCGCTGCTGCTCATGGTGGCTGGCAGCGACACCATGCTGCTGCACGGGCCCGCCATGGAGTACACGGTGACATGCACACGCGCGCCGTCCGCTCAGTGCATCCTGGCGCGACGCGGCCGACTAGCTGCAAG
>JACMOE010000432.1 GCA_014378185.1 Gemmatimonadaceae bacterium
GATGGGCAGGGCCGACACGCCACTCGCGCAACTCTGGCATGACGGCCAGCGCGCCGGTGCCTATGGCGCATGGGGCAACTATCACGTGGGCTTCGTGCTGGGACAGGAGAAGCGCGTGGTGTTCGGGCTCGATACGCAGGTCCTTCCCTACATATTCTGACGCTCGGGACAACAATGGAGCAGATCCTTCGCTGCGCTCAGGACGACAGCGAAGGACCTGCTCTCTACTTCCGAACCGCGTCCTTCTTGCTCGACTTCGTCATGTCGTACGACAGCGATCCCGCGTACGCACGCTCGCCATACCCCGTGTAGATCTGTCGGGGACGCGCGATCTTCTGCTCCTTGTCGTTCAACATTTCTTCCCATTGCGACAGCCAGCCCGCCGTGCGCGCCACGGCGAACAGCACCGTGAAGAAGTCCGTCGGGAACGCCATCGAGCGGTAGATCAACCCCGTGTAGAAGTCCACGTTCGGGTACAGCTTCCGCGACACGAAGTAGTCGTCGGACAGCGCGATGCGCTCGAGCTCCAGCGCAATCTCGAGGTCCTTGTCGACACCGACGACCTTGAACACCTCGTCGGCAAGCTTCTTCACGATGCGCGCGCGGGGGTCGTAGCTCTTGTACACGCGGTGGCCAAAGCCCATCAGCTTGTTGCCCTTGCCGCCCTTCACTCCCTCGATGAACGCGGGCACGTTCTTAATGTCGCCGATTTCCTTGATCATGTGCAGCACCTGCTCGTTCGCCCCACCGTGCAGCGGCCCGTACAGCGCGGCGATGCCGGCGGCCACGGCGGAGAACGGATCCACGTGCGAGCTGCCGACGGCGCGCACCGCGTTCGTCGAGCAGTTCTGCTCGTGATCGGCATGGAGGATGAACAGCACCTCGAGCGCCTTCACGAAAATCGGGTTGCCCTCGTACTTGGGCTCCGTCATGCGGGCGACCATCGAGAGAAAATTCTCGACGTAGCCCAGGTCGTTGTCCGGGTAGATGAAGGGCAATCCCTTCACGTGCCGGAAGCAGAACGCCGCGAGCGTGGGCAGCTTCGCCAACAGGCGCACGATGCTGATGTCGCGCTCTGCCGGGTCCTGGATGTTCTTCGCGTTGGGATAGAAGCTCGACATCGCCGCGACGGTGCTGCAGAGCATCGACATCGGGTGCGCGTCGTAGCGAAAGCCCTGGAGGAACGTCTTGATGTTCTCGTGCACGTACGTGTGGTACGTGATCTGATGCGTCCAGTCGTTGTACTGCGGCTGCGTGGGCAGCTCGCCGTTGCGCAGCAACCACGCCACCTCGAGAAAGCTCGCCTTTTCCGCGAGCTGCTCGATGGGATAGCCACGATAGCGCAGGATGCCCTTGTCGCCGTCGATGAAGGTGATGGCGCTCTTGCACGACGCGGTGTTCATGAACGCCGGGTCGTACGTCATCAGCCCGAACTCTTCCTTGTTCGCCTTGATCGGACGGAGGTCCATCGCGCGAATGGCGGTGTCACCCTCCGTCGCCGGTGGCATGATGGGAACCGTGTAGCTCGTGCCCGTACGCGAATCCTTGATCTCCAGCGATCCGCCTGCCGCGTTCGACTCCGTGTCGGCCATGTCCGAAGTTCTCCGTGTAGATGCGTTCCAACGGCGGAACGCATGCTCCGTCGCGTGCGAAATGTATGCGCCGGAATGCCTTGGCGCATATCGACACACAGCGTCAACCGGCTGGCATTCGCCCCTGTTCCCACCCTCCAATGCAACTGCCGGTGCGCGGGAGCACCGCAGCCGGCGTCGACGGCCTGAACCATCCATAAGTTGTTGCTGGGAAACAATATACGTTTGCGGCTCACCCGGCCTGGCTCATGGAGGCTCATCTTTCGCCGCCACCCGCGCTATAATGCGCGATGACCACCGGACCGGACCTCAGCCAGCGAGCCGTCGCCCATTACTGACGTACCAGCCGGACGGCTCCTCATCGCCGCGGCGGCCGCATTCCTCGGCGGCATCATGAACGCCATCGCTGGCGGCGGAACGCTCCTCACCTTTCCCGCGCTCATCGCTGCGGGGCTGTCGCCGCTCGCGGCCAATGCCACCAGCACGGTGGCGCTGGTTCCTGGAGCGCTCCCCAGCATGGTGGGGTATCGTCGCGAACTGGCCGGCGCGCGGCGTTGGGCCATCGCCCTCACCGTTCCCTCTGTGCTGGGCGGGGCCCTGGGCGCATGGCTGTTGTTGCACACCCCCGGCGCCACCTTCGGCCAGGTCGTGCCGTGGCTCGTGCTGGGGGCCACGGCGCTCTTCGTCACGCAACGGCCGCTACTGCGGTGGGCTCGCCGGCATCACACTACCACGCTGGATGAGGACGCCGTGACGGCAGCCGGGCCCACGCGCACGCTGCTCGCGTGGCAGTTCGTGGTCGGCATCTACGGCGGCTACTTCGGCGCTGGCGTCGGGATCCTGATGCTCGCCGCGCTGGGGTTCATGGGCTTCAGCAACCTCCATCGCATGAACGGCCTCAAGAACTGGGGCGGCTTCTGCATGAACATGGTGGCATCGGTGACCTTCGCGTTCAGCGGCATCGTGGACTGGCCGGTAGCGCTCACAATGATGGCGGCGGCGATGGCTGGTGGATTCCTGGGATCGAAGGGAGCCCAACGCGTGCCGCAGCAGTATGTGCGGTTCGCGGTAATGCTGGTGGGCACAGTGAGCGGCATCTGGTTGCTGATGCGCACGCGGTAGGACGCCCTTCAGCCCTTCTTCGACGCCAGCTTCGTGATCACCGTCCACTCCGCCGCCGTCACGGGCTGCACGCTCAACCGGCTGCCCTTCTGGAGCAGCGTCATCTTCTCCAGCCCTTTCACGCCGCGCAGCTCCGCGAGCGACAACGGTCGCGGAAGCTTTTCCGTGCCCTCGAGATCCACCATGTACCACGTGGGTGTGTCCGCCTTGCTCTTCGGGTCGAAATGCGAGTCGGCCGGATCGAGCGCGGACGCATCCGGATACCCCTCGCGCACCACCTCCGCGATGCCGACGATGGCCGAGGGATCCGTGCTGGAGTGATAGAAGAAGACGAGGTCGCCCTTCTTCATGTCGTCCCGCATGGTGTTGCGCGCCTGATAATTCCGCACGCCGTCCCAGTGAGTCGTCCGCGACGGCTTCGCCATCAGGTCATCGAAGGAAAAGACGTCGGGCTCGGACTTGACGAGCCAGTGGCGGCGGTTGGCAGAAGTCGGCATGGGAGTAATTGACGTCACGGAATGGCAATTTCAAGAGCCGGCGCACTTGTACGACGTTCGCCCCACCGGCAGCTTTGCCCAATGACTCAAGTGCTCATCGCGCTGGCGACGCTGACCGCAATGCTCCGCTCCGCGCTCCTCGCGCTGGGCGTCGCCTTCGCCGTGATCGCCGCGGCGGACTGGGGCGCGCGCACGCGCCGCCTCAATCCGTTCGGCGGAATTTCCCGCTTCCTGCGCGGTTCCGTCGACCCTCGGCTTGCGGGCATCGAACGTCAAGTCGTCCGTGCCGGCGGGCAGCCGTCCACGACGCCAAGGTGGGCACTCATTGCATTCATCGTCCTGGCGCTGCTGCTGCTCGCCGCAGTGGACATGCTCTCGGGAATCGTGCGGGAGGTAGCCTATGCCGTCGATACGGGTGGAAGTGGCTACCTGTACCTGCTGATACGCTGGGCATTCGCATTTCTGCGGTTGGCGCTGCTCATCCGTGTGCTGTCGTCGTGGTTCCCGCGCGCTGCGGGCTCGCGATGGCTGCACTGGTCATTCGCGGCCACGGAATGGATGCTGCGCCCGCTTCGGCGAGTGATTCCATCACTGGGCATGGTGGACATCACGCCGATCGTTGCATACTTCATCCTTCAGCTCGCGGAAGGTCTTGTGAGCCGAGTGCTGCTTGCAGGCTGAACCGAGGCGGTGCGCGGGCACCGAAGGTGCGATGCAAGGCGCGTACTGGCGGATGCCGCCTGCCCTGTATCGCGAATGACCCCGAAGGAGTGTCTTACAGGATGACGTATGTGATGCTGGTGGGTTCAGACGTGGCGTTGCTCGAGGGATTGTCACAGTCCCTCGCCGGGCTCGGCCACAGGCCAGGGGTGTGCGCATCGCTCACCGATGCGCGCGAAGCATGCGTGGCGCGGCCTCCGCTCGTGCTGGTGGTGGATCGTGCGCTCGCGAGCAGTGCGGGTGCCGAACTGCTGCAGTTGCCTCTTGCCGCGGGTGGCGCCCGCATCCTGTACCGGGTGGCTTCCACAGGGCCACTGCCCCTCCTGCCGGCACTGCAGCGGGCGGTACTGGCCGACCTCACGCTCCCGCTGGAGCGGCACAGGCTTGCTGCGCTGTGCCAATCGGTGGGCGAGCGCGCGAAGACCACTGGCAAGGCTCCACGCGACACCCCCGACGGTCTCCGCGCGATCTAGCTCTGGGCGCTCGCCGGCATGGCTTGCCTGCTGGTCGCCCCATCCACATCATGTGACATGAAATACGCCGAAGTGCAGAACTGCATCGGCGGCGCTTTCGTGTCGCCGGATGCGCCGATGCTGGACGTGTACAACCCCGGCAGCGGTGAGATCCTTTCGCGAGTGCCTCTGTCCGGCGCACGCGACGTCGATGCTGCCGTCGTCGCTGCGCGAGCGGCATTCCCCGCGTGGGCCGCGACGCCCATCAAGGAACGCGTGCAGGTGCTCTACCGGTACAAGGCGCTGCTCGAACGGCACATCGACGAACTGGCCGCGCTCGTGACGGAGGAGAACGGCAAGATCACGAGCGAGGCGCGCGCCGAGGTGCTGAAGTCGGCGGAGTTGACGGAGTTTGCGTGCTCGCTGCCGCAGATCGTCACGGGGGAAGTGCTGGAAGTGAGCCGCGGTGTGGAGTGCCGCGTGGAGCGCTATCCAATTGGCGTGGTGGCGGCCATCACGCCGTTCAACTTTCCCAACATGGTGCCGCACTGGTCGATTCCCAACGCGATCGCGCTCGGTAACTGCATGATCCTCAAGCCGTCCGAGCTCGTGCCACTGAGCGCGCGACGCATCGTCGAGCTGCTGGCGGAGGCGGGTCTGCCGGCGGGAGTGCTCCAGGTCGTGCACGGTGGCAAGGACGTCGTCGA
>JACMOE010000433.1 GCA_014378185.1 Gemmatimonadaceae bacterium
ACGCGCCGCCGGCGTGCACATCGTGCGCCGTCCACTCGATCAGCCCACCGTGCGCGACCCCGTGGCCAGCGCAAAAATGCTCGCCTTGCACGCCGCATGGCAGTCGGCGTTGCGCGGCGTGGCGCCTGAAGACCGCGCAATGCTTGCGCGCTCGCCGAACTTTCGCGGCATCGCAATGCAGGGCGCGGGCGACGTCGACCAACGCCTGCTCGAGCTGCTCGACCATCTACCCGTGGGTGCCACCGAGGTCATGATGCATCCCGGTTACGACGACGCCGTGCTCGCGTCACTCGACCCCTACCGCAGCGAGCGCGAACGCGAAGTCGCGGCGCTGTGCTCCGGGGCCGTTGGCGCTCGGCTGGCGCAGGGCGACATCCGGCTCGTGAGGTTTGACGAGATGTAAAGCGGCAACTGCCTGAACGACGGAGCGGAAAGTGCTTGAACCACAGGGGACACAGGGTACACAGAGAACTGCAGGACACGAGTAACAATATTTGTCGTTCCTCTGTGTCCTCCGTGACCCCTGTGGTAAATGTTTTTGGCTGTTGCTGCTCATCCCGCTCGCGCGTGTGCTGTTCCGCTCAGGCCAATGATGATTCTGCAACGGCGCCTTCCACGCGAGGCGGGCCGCGCCACAACCGCACCTGAAGCGCCACCCACAGCACGATGCACGGCACCGTCTTGAAGTGATACCGATCGAACACCGCACGCTGCATCGCGCGCGGCATCGCATCGGACGATGCGAGCATCGTGCACACCACGAAGAACACGAACAGCGCCCACTCCAGGCGCGACGGCTTCGCGAGTGCCGCGAACCAGATGGCGGCTCCGGCCGCCGCGATCACGAAGGTGGGACTCTCGGACTGGTGGTTGAAGATCACGCAGAACACGAGCACCGAGCACAGATAGGTCAGCCGGAAGTTCCAGTCGGTCCAGCGGTCGCGGCGCACCAGCACGGGCGCCACAAGCAGTAGCACCCCACCGGCCTGCTGTGGCCAGTTCGGCCAGTCCTGGCGCAGCAGCAGCTGGACCATCTGCATCACGGTAAAGCCGCGGTCCAGCGCGTCCTCCGATTCTATGGCGCGCCATGAGGCGTACTGTGCCCACAACGTGGCCGGCGTGGTAACGAGCAGCGGCAGCAGCACGAGCCCGGTCGCCCCCAGTGCGACGGCCACGGCAACGCGAACCTTGCGCGGATGGAAGATCGCGAAGCTCGCGTCAGCGAGCGGAAAGACCTTGATCGCGGCGCCGACATCCACCGCCAGGCCGCCGAGCACGGTATGGCGACGCTCGTATGCAATGAACGAGAAGATGATGAGGGCGGTCACCAGTGCATTGCTCTGCACGTTCTGGAGGGAGCCGAGCATGTCGAGCAGCACGATGAACCGCGCGATGAGCGCGCCCCGTCGGGGGAGCACGGTACCCAACGCAAGCCAGAGCGCACCGGCGTTGAGGGCGTTCCACATGAACATCGACGGCACGAGCGGCAGCACCGCGAATGGCAGGAACAACAGCGCGAAGGCGGGACTGTACTTGTAGAAATCGAAGTGCAGTGACGGGTAGGCGGCGTACAGGTCCTGCCCGTGCAGCAGGTGGATCGACGCTGCCCGGAAGATGAGGAAGTTGTTGTTGTGATGCACGACGCCCTGCTGGATCGTGGCGGCGATGACGGCCACGATCCAGAGCGCCGCAACAAGGAACTCGAGCGACCGGTGGACGGGCAATGCTGGGCTGGATTCCCTCATGGCAGAAAAGCTAAGGTCCATGCCCAACGTGCACTCGACGCTAGCCTCCCGATCCGCAAACCGTATCTTGATGACTTCGGCATTTGTTCGGTCAAGTAAGCAAGTAGGTACTTGCATACACAACTGTTTTCGCTATCCTCATCCCCATGATCAGCAGAGAGCGAATTCTAGAAGCCGCGGCACGGGTGTACGCAAAGCACGGCTTCCGGGGCGCGACGACGCGCCTCATCGCCATGGAGGCCGGCGTCAACGAGGTCACCCTCTTCCGCACCTTCGGATCCAAGGGCGCCCTGCTCGAGGCCGTACTGGGTCCGCACTCCATCAGCGCGCCTCCCGAACTGCCCGCGCAGCCGGTGAATCCGGAAGCGGAGCTCACCGCGTTCGTGACCACCAGTCTCGAAAACGTGCGCGCCATGCGGCCGTTGCTGGTCCACACCATGGGGGAAATCGAGGAGCGGCCCGAGGCAGCGGAATTCGCCTGTCGCGGCCGGCAAATGGTCCACCACGCCATCATCGCATACCTCCGCAAGCTCCAGTCGCTCGGCATGGCTGATCCCCAATCCGACGTGGAGACCGCCGCGGTGATGCTCACCGGCACCGTCATGAGCGACGCCATGGCTCGAAGCTTCGTTCCCGAAGTCTATCCTCCCGTCGATGAAGCTCCGTCGCGCTACGTGCGGTGCTTCCTCCAGATGATCGGTGTGAAGAAAACAACCGCGTCGTCCGTACGAAAGAAGGCAAGCGCCCGTATCGCATGACGCACACTTTCCTGGCACCCCCCACAACTATGACTGTCACCCAGACTCGATCACGCGGCCGCCGAGCGCATGCGCTCCGCCTGCTGTTCGCGGTCATGTCACCCATGATCGCCGCTGCGCAGCAGCCGGTGACGAATGCTGCATCCACCGCGCTCTCGCTCGATGACGCCATCCGCATAGCGGCTCGAGAGAGTGAAGCGCTCACCATTGCACGTGCCGGCATCGCGCGCACGTCCGGGCAGGTCAAGCAGGCGCGCAGCCAATACTATCCACAGCTCAATTCGAGCCTGGCATATTCGCGCACGCTCCGGTCGCAGTTCTCCGCGCTGTCGGGCGGCTCGACCACAAAGGACAGTTCAGCCACGCCGGCGCCGCAGTCCGTATGCGCGCCAAGGATCGCGGCCACGGCAACGGCGGCCGAGCGCGCGGCGGCGCTGGCACAGGCGCAGACATGCGCCGCGGTGCAGGGCATCGATTTCAGCAAGGTGGGCTTCGGAGCGCGCAATCAGTACACGTTCGGGCTGGCACTGTCGCAAAGTGTCTACTCCGGCGGCCGCGTCGCGGGGCAGACCGACGCCGCCGAGGCGCAACGGCGCTCCGCGCAGATCGACCTGGGCTCGCAGCGCGCGCAGCTCGCGCTCGACGTCACGCAAGCCTACTTCGACGCCGTCCTGGCGGACCGGCTTGTCGTCATCGCCGATACCTCGCTGGCACAGACGGAAGAGTTGCTCCGCCAGACGCGCGTGGCGCGACAGGTGGGCAACCAGAGCGAGTTCGACCTGCTGCGCGCGACGGTGTCGCGAGACAACCAGCGGCCCGTGCTCATCACGCGGCGCGGGGATCGTGACGTGGCATACCTGCGGCTCAAGCAATTGCTGAACATGCCGCTGGACATGCCGCTCCAGCTCACGACACCCCTCGACGAGCCGTCGGCGATCACCAGCATCATCGCACGCGGCGCCGGCGGCGATGAGGCGAATGGCGTGGCCGCGAGTGACACGACGGTTGGCCGCCGCGCGCCGGTGCGCGAGAGCGAAGAAGCAGTGCGTGCGCAGGAAGGACAGCTCAAGAGCGCACGCGCCGATCTGCGGCCGTCGCTATCGATCACGTCGAACTACCAGCGGCTGTTCTTCCCGAGCAACCTGTTTCCTTCCATCAACCAGTACAGCGAAAACTGGACGGTGGGTGGATCGCTGAGCCTGTCCCTCTTCAATGGCGGCCGGGTGAGCGGACAGGTCGAGGTAGCGCGCGCCAATCTTGACGAAGCGCGCGCGCGCCTCCAGCAGTCGAAGGAACTCGCGTCGCTCGATACGCGCGTGGCGCTGAACCAGCTCCAGTCCGCCGAGGCATCGTTCCAGGCGAGCCGCGGCACGGCGCAGCAGGCGCAGCGCGCCTACGGCATCGACCAGCTTCGGTACAAGGAAGGCATCTCCACCCAGACCGACCTCACGCAGTCGCGGCTCCTGCTGGAGCAGGCTGTGGCGAACCAGGCGCAATCCGCACGCGACCTCGCGGTCGCGCGCGCGAGGATCGCACTCATTCGCGACCTGCCCATCAACACCGCCGCGCTGGGTGCAGCGGCGCAACGAGGCGCGGCCCAGCAGCAAACGCAGTCACAACCACAGCAGCCGACACAACCCTCCGCCGCCGGTCCTGCTGGCGCGGCACCAATCGGGAGCACCACGCCATGATGGTACACACGCATGCACGCCGCACGGCGCTGCTCACCCTCGCCGCGGTCCTGCTGTCCGCCACCGCCTGCAAGAAAGCAGACGACGCGAGCGCGGCAACCGGGAAGCCGGAAACCATGCTCGTGGGGCCGGAGAACGTCACCGTCGTCAAGTCCGAGCAGATCAGGACCGGGCCGGCCATCTCGGGGTCGCTCATGCCGGAGCACCAGGCCACCATCCGCGCCGAGATGAGTGGGGCGGTGCTCCAGACCTATGCGGAAGCGGGCCAGCCGGTCCGGAAGGGACAGGCGCTCGCGCAGATCGACGCGTCCGTGTTGCGCGACCAGGCGCTCTCGGCCAGGTCCGCCGTCACGACCGCGCAGAGCAGCTATGACAACGCGAGGCGTGACTTGTCGCGCACTGAAACGCTCGAGAAGGCCGGTGCGATTGCCGAGCGCGAGGTGGAGCGTTCGCGGACCGCCTTGCTTGGCACGCAGGCGCAACTCTCCAACGCGCGGGCCCAGCTGGCCAACGTGCAGAAGATGCTCGACAAGGCCAGCGTGCAGTCGCCGTTCACCGGCATCGTGTCGCAGCGACAGGTGAATGCGGG
>JACMOE010000434.1 GCA_014378185.1 Gemmatimonadaceae bacterium
CGGCCATCGTGTCGCCCGACAACCAGCCATCCATCGCCCTGCTGGAGTCGCTGGGCTTTCGCCACGAGGCCACCCGAAGTCTCTCGCCGGGTGACCGTCCGATCCACCTGTTCGCGACGACACTCCTTGCACCACACCCGCGCTAGTAGAACTGACGCAGCTCGACGCGTGAGTTGTTCACGTACGTGCCCGTGAAACGAACGACGTCGCCATTGCGAAGGTTCTGGAACCGCTGTTGGTCAGCGCGACTCGCGTTGTACGGCATGGTCACCGTGAGCACCACGTTGTTGTTGGGTATCAGCTCGAACCACCCATTGTTGATGTCCACGCGGCGCACCGTACCCTGTAGCGACTGCACTTGCGTATTGCCGCTGTTGTTCGTGCTCGACGACACCGACTGATCCACCCGCACATAGTTGGTGTAGTAGCCGCCATTCTGCGTCTGCTGGATAGTCAGCGTCACCTGGTCGCCGTTCTCCAGCGACGTCACGTTGTAGTTCTGGTTGTTGTAGACAACCTGCGTCTGGTTGTCGTATGACACGCTGATGGACTGGCCGTTCGATTGCTGTACCACGATCTGTGCATTGCGCGTATCCACTCCGCGCACGGAGCCGCTTACCTGACTCGGTTGCTGATTCTGCCCGCCGAGCACGCTGCCCAATATGCTGCCGAGACCGCCTCCCTGTGAGCAGGCGCCCACAGAGGCCACCATAAGTGCAGCCGCACCGACGCGCAGCATTCTCTGGATGAGTGTCATCGAGATCTCCTTGTTGAGTTACTACCTACAGGGCAATCCCGATGCCGTCACTGCGTACGGATACCGCGTGTCCCGTCCCTCTCGCCACCGGCGCCCCTGCCGGTCATATTGCTGCGTTCGCTGGATTTCGCGTCGAGCGAAATCTTCGTCAATCACATCGGCCAGAGTCTCTCCGTGCGCATGCGATCGATCCTGCTCGCCAGCCTCCTCTCCGCTTGCGCCCCCGCGTACCACGCGCCGGAGTACCTCGCCGCGCCCACTGGGCCGGCGCGCCCCTTCTCTCCGGCCGTTCGCGTGGGTTCGATGCTCTACCTGGCGGGGCAGATTGGCACGGACGCAAGCGGCAGGGTCGTGGCCGGCGGCATTCAGGGGGAAACACGACAGGCCCTCGAGAACATCCGCGCCGTGCTGGCGCGTGCCGGATCGTCGATGGACCACGTCGTCAAGTGCACCGTGTTCCTCGCTGACATGCGCGAGTGGGCGGCCATGAACGAGGTCTACGTCACCTTCTTCGATGTCGCGCGCCGGCCGGCTCGCAGCGCCTTTGGCACCACCGGCCTCGCGCTCGACGCGCGCGTGGAGATCGAATGCCTGGCGGCTGCCTGATGTCGCGCGCACCGGCACCACCGTCGGCGTCTCATGGCAAGGGTCGCATGAAAGCGTTCAGCGACGGCGTGCTCGCGATCATCCTCACCCGCGCGCGAGCCGAGCGTGGAGGCGGTGGGTGAGCGGATACCCACGCGCCCACCGTATCGCCCTTCCATCACTCGCTCGGCTGGCCATGCGTCTCTCTGGCTGGACCTTTCGCGGCGCGTTGCCAGAGTTGCCGAAGTTCGTGATCGTCGTGGCGCCACATACATCCAATTGGGATTTCCCCGTCGGCGTCGCCGCGCTCTTTGCCCTCGACCTCGAGGGGCACTGGTTCGGCAAGGAGTCACTCTTTCGCGGCCCCATGGGCATCATCATGCGTCTCCTCGGCGGCCGGCCCGTCCGGCGTGACACGCCAGATGGCGTCGTGGCGGAAATGGCGGTTGCCGTAGCGGCGGCGCCACAATTCGTCATCGCCCTGGCGCCGGAGGGAACGCGCCGGCAGGTCGATCACTGGCGCACCGGGTTCTATCGCATCGCCGAGGCCGCGGACATCCCCATCGTGGCGGTGTCGTTCGATTGGAGCCGCCGCGAAATCGGCATTCATCCGCCGGTGCAGGCCACTGGGAATCTCCACGCCGACGTCGCGGCACTCCAGGCGCTGTACGAGCCCGGCATGGCGCGGCATCCCGGCAAGTTCTGGACAAGGAGCGATCCCATTTCGCCAGCCGTCCGCTAATTATCCAACCTGTCGGTTGCCCGCTCCCAACACACCCGTCCGTGCGACGATGTTCGAACACTCCACGCCCGTTACTGATCCCGCCAGCGGTCATACGCTCACGGGCGACGTGCGCGCGCAGGAGGCCTTTCACTTCAGCTACCTGGCGTACAACCGCACGGTCGTCGCCTACCAGCCCCCGCATTACGCAATCCACGCCGTGCCCGACGACGCGCGGTAAACCCTCGACCGGACGAAATCATGAAGCTCAAGCCGGTGTCAGGAAGGCGTTCCATTCATCTCGATGATTCGGACGCGCACGTCCACTGTTCCCTGACAGAGGACGACCTTCAGCGCGAGACGAAGAAGTACACGGATCGCATCTCCGCGCTGCAGCACGTGCTCTACGCCGATGCACGGTACGCATTGCTGATCGTGCTCCAGGGCCGCGATGCCTCAGGCAAGGATGGCACCATCCGCAAGGTCTTCAGCGCGGTCAATCCACAGGGTTGCAACGTGGCGAGCTTCAAGGCGCCCACCGAGCTCGAGCAGCACCACGATTTCCTCTGGCGCATCCACCAGCAGGTGCCACACCTCGGCATGATCGGCATTTTCAACCGGTCGCATTACGAGGACATCCTGGTGCCCCGCGTGCATGGCAGCGTGCCCAAGAAGGTGTGGACGGCCCGCTACGCCCACATCACCGCTTTCGAAGCCATGCTGGCCGCGAACAACGTCGTCATCCTCAAGTTCCTGCTCCACATCTCGCGCGACGAACAGAAGCGACGCCTCGCTGACCGGCTCACGGACCGCGAGAAGAACTGGAAGTTTCGCAAGGAGGATCTCGATGATCGCGAGCTGTGGGGCGAGTATACCAGGGCCTATCGCGGCATCCTGGCCAACACGCACACAGGCAACGCCCCCTGGTACATCGTTCCGGCCGACGACAAGGACGTGCGCAACCTGCTCATTGCGCGCACCATCGCCGAGCGACTGGCGGGCCTTCGCCTGCGCTATCCGCCGGTGGACCCGTGGGTGGCGGGGATGAAGATCAAGTGACGAACGCCGTGACGCGGTACGTGGCATTCCTGCGCGCCATCAATGTCGGACGCCACTCCGTCACG